>NZ_JBHVIV010000061.1:0-56698 GCF_042799475.1 Kitasatospora sp. NPDC057692
TCCCGGAGTACGCTCCGGGATTCACGCCGGTGGGGTGGGCGGTTTGCTGGCGGGGAGGGCCGGGAACCGGGTAGGGTCACCGATCGTTGCGAACAGTGACCGGGTGGCGACTCGCTGGTGAGCGTACGCCGGTGCACTGACTGCGCGCCGCTCCGGATCCGGACACGACGGAGCGATGTGCCGGGCGAGGGGGTGCGGCTAGCATGACCGGGGTAGTGGTGGGCAGTACGCGGGTGCCTTCCCCAGGTAGGCAGGCGACAGGAGGGCGCGTCGTGATGCAGAAGGCGAAGATCCTCCTGGTCGACGACCGGCCGGAGAACCTGCTGGCGCTGGAGGCGATCCTCTCGGCGCTGGACCAGACCCTGGTCCGGGCGGCGTCCGGCGAGGAGGCGCTCAAGGCGCTGCTCACGGACGACTTCGCGGTGATCCTGCTGGACGTCCAGATGCCCGGGATGGACGGCTTCGAGACCGCCGCCCACATCAAGCGCCGCGAGCGCACCCGGGACATCCCGATCATCTTCCTCACCGCGATCAACCACGGCCCGCACCACACCTTCCGCGGCTACGCGGCCGGCGCGGTCGACTACATCTCGAAGCCCTTCGACCCGTGGGTGCTGCGGGCCAAGGTCTCGGTCTTCGTCGACCTCTACATGAAGAACTGCCAGCTGAAGGAGCAGGCCGCGCTGCTGCGCCTCCAGCTGGAGGCGAGCGGCAACGAGCCGGCCATCGGCGGCGCGCTGCTCGGCGAGCTGTCGGCCCGGCTGGCGGCCGTCGAGGAGCAGGCCGAGTCGCTCACGAAACAGCTGGACGGCACCGAGGACGGCGGGGCGGCGGCCACCGCGGCGCACCTGGAGCGCAAGCTGGCCGGCCTGCGGCGGGCGCTGGACGCCCTGCGCCCCGGCACGGACTGAGCGCGCCGCGGATTGCCCCGTCCGGGTGAACCGGGGCGGGATGACGGCGTGTCGGCGACACGTCCCGGGGCCCCGGACGCACGACGCGGGAACAGGTGGCGTGCCCCGGTAGGCTGCTGACCCATGGCCACACGTACGCCCGGAAGCGCGGCACGCAACCCGGGTCCGGGACCGTCCAAGAAGGCCGCGGCGAAGGCTCCGGCCAAGCCGCCCGCCAAGAAGGCGGCCGCGAAGAAGGCGGCCCCGGCGAAGCGGACGGCGGCCAAGAAGGCTCCCGCCCCGCCCCCCGCGCCCAGGCCGATACTCTTCCGCGCCGTACGCGCCCTGTGGCTCGGCGCGGCGCACGGCATAGGCGCGGTCTTCCGGGGCTTCGGCGACGGCGCGAAGAACCTGGACCCGGCGCACCGCAAGGACGGCATCGGCCTGCTGCTGCTCGCGCTGGCCCTGGTCACCGCCGCCGGCACCTGGTTCAGTCCGCAGGGCTGGCTCGGCGAGGCGGCCACCAACGTGGTCTCCGGCCTGTTCGGCCGGCTCGACGTGCTGGTGCCGTTCCTGCTGGCCGCCGTCGGGATCCGGCTGATGCGCCACCCGGAGCTGCCGGAGGCCAACGGGCGGATCATGATCGGCCTGACCACCCTGCTGGTCGGTGTGCTCGGCCTGGTCCACATCGGCTGCGGCGCGCCCGTGATGGGCAGCGGCGCGACCCGGATAAGGACCGCCGGCGGGATCGTCGGCTGGGCCGCGTCCACCCCGATGATGGCCGCCGCCGGGCCGGCCCTCGCGGTGCCGCTGCTGCTGCTGCTCGCCTTCTTCGGCCTGCTGGTCACCACCGCCACCCCGGTCAACCGGATCCCCGAGCGGATGCGCGCGGTCGGCGTCCGGCTGGGCGTGGTCGAGCCCGGTCCGGAGGACGCCGAGGGGCGTGCGCCGGAGCGCGAACTCTCCACCGATCCCCCCGAGGACGCCGACCCCTCCGCACTGCCGTTCACGGTGGACACGGACAGTGACGACCCCTCGGACGAGGTGGCCGCCCGCCGGCGCCGCCGCAAGCGCAAGCCGTCGGAGGAGGAGCCCGCTGCCGAGCCGGACATGTTCGCCAAGGAGGCGCTGGACCCGTACACCACCCGCAACCTCGCCGCCGGCGCCGCCGCCGACCTGGACGGCGCGCTGGTCTACGGCGTGCCCGCCTCCTCGGCGGTGGCGGACATGATGCACCAGGTGCAGGACCGCACCGCCCCGCCGGAGGAGGCCGCCGTCCCGGCCGCCCGCACCGGCGGCGCCGGCCCCGGCGCCCCCGAGGAGCACGGCCCGGCGCCGGTGCGGATGGAGCAGCTCCAGCTCGCCGAGGGCCTCACCTACGCCCTGCCCTCGCTCGACCTGCTGGAGCGCGGCGGCCCGGCCAAGGCCCGCAGCGCCCTCAACGACGAGGTGGTGGCCCAGCTCACCGGCACCTTCACAGAGTTCAAGGTGGACGCCCGGGTGACCGGCTTCACCCGCGGCCCGACGGTCACCCGCTACGAGGTCGAGCTCGGCCCGGCGGTCAAGGTCGAGCGGATCACCGCGCTGGCCAAGAACATCGCGTACGCGGTGGCCAGCCCGGACGTGCGGATCATCAGCCCGATCCCGGGCAAGTCGGCGGTCGGCATCGAGATCCCGAACCGGGACCGCGAGATGGTCAACCTCGGCGACCTGCTGCGCTCGCGCACCGCCGCCGAGGACACCCACCCGATGGTCGTCGGCATGGGCAAGGACGTCGAGGGCCACACCGTGATGGCCAACCTCGCCAAGATGCCGCACATCCTGGTGGCCGGCGCGACCGGCGCCGGCAAGTCGTCCTGCATCAACTGCCTGATCACCTCGATCCTCGCCCGGTCGACCCCGGACGAGGTGCGGATGGTGCTGGTCGACCCCAAGCGGGTCGAGCTGACTGCCTACGAGGGCATCCCGCACCTCATCACGCCGATCATCACCAACCCCAAGAAGGCCGCCGAGGCCCTCCAGTGGGTGGTCCGCGAGATGGACATGCGCTACGACGACCTCGCGGCGTTCGGCTTCCGCCACGTGGACGACTTCAACGCGGCGGTCCGGGCCGGCACCGTCACCCCGCCGCTCGGCAGCGAGCGCGAGCTGACGCCGTACCCCTACCTGCTGGTGATCGTCGACGAGCTGGCCGACCTCATGATGGTCGCCCCGCGCGACGTCGAGGACTCGGTGGTCCGGATCACCCAGCTCGCCCGCGCGGCGGGCATCCACCTGGTGCTGGCCACCCAGCGGCCCTCGGTCGACGTGGTCACCGGTCTGATCAAGGCCAACGTGCCGTCCCGGCTCGCCTTCGCCACCTCGGCGATGGCCGACTCCCGGGTCATCCTGGACCAGCCCGGCGCCGAGAAGCTGATCGGCAAGGGTGACGCGCTGTTCCTGCCGATGGGCGCCAGCAAGCCGATCCGCATGCAGGGCGCCTTCGTCACCGAGGCCGAGATCGCCGCCGTGGTGAAGCACTGCAAGGACCAGCTGTCCGCCGTCTACCGGGACGACGTGACGGTCGGCGGCGGAGCGAAGAAGGAGATCGACGAGGAGATCGGCGACGACCTGGAGCTGCTGATCCAGGCGGCCGAGCTGGTCGTCTCCACCCAGTTCGGCTCCACCTCGATGCTCCAGCGCAAGCTGCGGGTCGGCTTCGCCAAGGCCGGGCGGTTGATGGACCTCATGGAGTCGCGCGGCATCGTCGGGCCGAGCGAGGGCTCCAAGGCCCGCGACGTCCTGGTGAAGCCGGACGAGCTGGACGGGGTGATCGTCTCCATCCGCGGATGACGCCGGGCCCGCGCCGGCGGGTGTTCGCCCGTTCGGACGGGGGTAGGCGGCCGGTGCGGAACCGGTCGGATGCGCACCGCGTCCCACGAGCGACACCGGACGCGCGGGCGGCGGTGCGGGGGTCCCGGAGACGGCGGCCCCCCGCATTGACGGGCGGTCAGTGCACGCCCGTCCCGGGAGCGGGGCGGCCGAGCGCATTCGGGCCTGTTCCGCTTGAGAAACGATCCGCCCACGCCCCTAGACTGTTCCCCAGCAGGTGGCCAACCGCTCGAAAGGCGTGCACCGTGACCATCGGCAAGTCCCCCGACCGCGAGAACGCCCCGACCTCCGACCTGCCCGCCGGAGGCGCGGATCCGGCGGCCGATGCCCCGAGCATCGGCCGGGTGCTGTCCGCCGCCCGGATCGAGGCCGGATTCACGGTGGATCAGGTGAGCAGCGCCACCCGGGTCCGGGTGCCGATCGTGCACGCCATCGAGGAGGACGACTTCGGCCGGTGCGGCGGCGACTTCTACGCCCGCGGCCACATCCGCGCGATCGCCCGGCTGGTCGGCGTCGACGGCGAGGCGCTGGTGGCCCGCTACGACGCCGCGCACGGCGGCTCGCCGGCCTCCAAGCGGCCCACCGAGCTGATCGAGAGCGGCCCGATCAAGGTCCCCGGTCGGGGCCGGCCGAACTGGACGGTGGCGATGGTCACCGCGATCGTCGTGGTGGTCGGCGTGATCGGCTTCAACCTGGTGAGCGGGAAGGCCGGCACCGGCACCACCGGCTCGGCCAGCGCCCCGCTGCCGGCCGGCTCCGGCACCGGTTCGGTCGCCCCGGCGGCCCCCGCGGCCTCCCCGGCCGTGCAGCCGCCCGCCCCGGCGCCCAGCGCCCCCGCGATCGCCGCCGCCCCGGCCGACAAGGTCACCGTGAAGCTGGTCGCCGAGAAGGACACCAGCTGGGTCTCGGCGGTCGACGGCACCGGGAAGTCGCTGTTCCAGAACAACATCGAGGAAGGCCAGGACCAGACCTTCACCGACCCCAGGCAGATCAAGCTGGTGATCGGCAACGCGGGCGCCGTGCACGTGTACGTCAACGGCAAGGACCTCGGTCCGGCGGGCAAGAACGGCCAGGTGGTGCACGTCACGTACACCCCCGGCGACCCGCAGGCGGGCTGATCGCGGGGGCCGACCGCCCCCGGGCGGAACCGGCCGGAGGGGGCGCGCGGCCTCCGGGGCGAACGGCTCCGGCGGTCGCGCGTTAATCTTGGCCCTATGCCTGAACGCCGTACTGTCGCCCTTGTCACGCTCGGATGCGCCCGCAACGAGGTGGACTCCGAGGAACTCGCCGGGCGACTGGAGGCCGACGGCTGGTTGCTCGTGGACGACGCCGCCGAAGCCGACGTCGCCGTCGTCAACACCTGTGGCTTCGTCGAGGCCGCCAAGAAGGACTCCGTCGACGCCCTGCTGGAGGCCAACGACCTCAAGGACCACGGCCGCACCCAGGCCGTGGTCGCGGTCGGCTGCATGGCCGAGCGCTACGGCAAGGAGCTGGCCGACGCCCTGCCCGAGGCCGACGGCGTGCTCGGTTTCGACGACTACGCCGACATCTCCGACCGCCTGCAGACCATCCTGTCCGGCGGCCACCACGCGCCGCACATCCCGCGCGACCGCCGCAAGCTGCTGCCGCTGAGCCCCGTCGAGCGCCAGGCCGCCGCCGCCGAGGTCGCCGTGCCGGGCCACGGCGCCCCCGAGGACCTGCCGGAGGGCGTCGCGCCCGCCTCCGGGCCGCGCACCCTGCGCAAGCGCCTGGACGACAGCCCGGTCGCCTCGGTCAAGCTCGCCTCCGGCTGCGACCGGCGCTGCTCGTTCTGCGCCATCCCGGCCTTCCGCGGCTCGTTCATCTCCCGCCGGCCCTCCGACGTGCTGCACGAGGCCCAGTGGCTGGCCGGGGAGGGCGTCCGCGAGGTCGTCCTGGTCAGCGAGAACAACACCTCGTACGGCAAGGACCTCGGCGACATCCGGCTGCTGGAGACCCTGCTCGGCGAGATCGCCGGGATCGAGGGCGTCGAGCGGGTCCGGGTCTCCTACCTCCAGCCCGCCGAGATGCGCCCGGGGCTGATCGACGCGATGACCGGCACCGAGGGCGTGCTGCCCTACTTCGACCTGTCGTTCCAGCACTCCGCGCCGGCCGTGCTGCGCCGGATGCGCCGCTTCGGCTCCACCGACCAGTTCCTGGAGCTGCTCGGCACGATCCGCGACAAGGCCCCGCAGGCCGGCGCCCGGTCCAACTTCATCGTCGGCTTCCCCGGCGAGACCGAGGAGGACTTCGCCGAGCTGGAGCGGTTCGTCACGCACGCCGGGCTGGACGCGATCGGCGTCTTCGGCTACTCCGACGAGGAGGGCACCGAGGCCGCCACCTACGGCGACAAGCTGCCCGAGGACGTGGTCGCCGACCGGCTGGCCCGGCTCAGCAAGCTGGCCGAGGAGATGACCGCCCAGCGGGCCGAGCAGCGGATCGGCAGCGAGGTCGAGGTGCTGGTCGAGTCGGTCGACGGCGACCTGGTCGAGGGCCGCGCCGCCCACCAGGCACCCGAGACGGACGGCCTCACCACGCTCACCGGCGTCGAGGACCCCGAGGTCGGGCGGTTCTACCGGGCCCGGGTCGTCGCCAGCGAGGGCGTCGACCTGGTCGCCGAGGCACTGGAGCAGGTGCGGGTCCGCCGGGCACCGGGAGCCGGGGCATGACCCAGGGGCCCGGCGCCCCGACCGCGGCCCACCCGGGCAGACCGGCGGCCGCGGCGCCCCCGGCGCCGGGGATCTGGAACATCGCGAACATGCTGACCATGGCCCGGCTGCTGCTGGTCCCGGTCTTCGTCACCCTGCTCTTCGCCGACGGCGGCCACGACCCCAAGTGGCGCTCGGTGGCCTGGGCCTCCTTCGCGATCGCGATGATCACCGACCTGTTCGACGGCGAGCTGGCCCGGCGCAAGGGCCTGGTCACCGACTTCGGCAAGATCGCCGACCCGATCGCCGACAAGGCGATCATGGGCGCGGCGCTGATCGGCCTCTCGGTGCTGGGCGACCTGCCGTGGTGGATCACCGTGGTGATCCTGGCCCGCGAGCTCGGCATCACGCTGATGCGGTTCTGGGTGATCCGCTTCGGCGTGATCCCGGCCAGCCGGGGCGGCAAGCTCAAGACGCTCACCCAGGGCATCGCCGTCGGCATGTACGTCCTGGAGCTGACCGGCTGGCTGGCCACCGCCCGGGCCGTGCTGATGGGCGTCGCGGTGCTGCTGACCGTCGGCACCGCGCTGGACTACGTGGGGCAGGCCTTGCGCCTGCGCCGGGAGGGGCTGGCGGCGCAACGCCCGCGCGGGTGACATGCCGCGGAACCCGGCCGCCGGCCGTCCCCGCGGCCCACAATGGCGGGTACGCCGGGGCGGGCCCGGCGGAGCGCGAGGGAGGGACGTGGGGATGGGTGCTGGATCCGAGGCCGGTGCGGTCGACTCCGGGACCGTCGACTCCGGGGCGGGCGACTACGGGGCGGGCGACTACGGGCTGGCCGAGCGGGCGCACGCCGCGCTGCGGGCCCGGGGCGGCACGGTGGCCGTCGCGGAGTCGCTGACTGGGGGGCTGCTGGCGGCCGCGCTGGTGGACGTCCCCGGGGCGTCCGCGACCTTCCGCGGCTCGGTGACCGCCTACGCGACCGAGCTGAAGGCCTCGGTGCTCGGCGTCGACGAGGGACTGCTGGACGTCCACGGCCCGGTCCACCCGGTGGTGGCCCGGCAGATGGCCGAAGGCGTGCGCAAGCTGCTCGGCGCGACCTACGGCGTCGCGACGACCGGGGTGGCCGGCCCGGAGCCGCAGGACGGGCAGCCGGTCGGCACGGTACACCTCGCCGTCGCCGGTCCGGGGGGAACTCTGGTCAGTTCGCCACGGTTGTCGGGAGAGCGTGCCACAATCCGTCACAGGGCGGTGACCGCCGCTCTGGAGCTGCTCGTCGGGCGGCTCCCGTCCGGTACGCCCGCGCACTGAGCCGTCGTCCGCACCGCCGTCACCGTCCGTCCGCCGGCCGTCTGTCAGCCACCCGCCACCCGGTCCCCGGTGTCCTCCGGGGGCCGCCCGCCGAGATCCCGTCGAACCGGGATCTGCCGAACTGGCGTGCGGGCATCGCACATCTGGAGGATCGTGTTACATCGGAGGGCCTGGTTGGGCAGAAACCAGGTGGCGAACGAGTGGCGTGGCGGTGGCCGGGTGCCGCCCGGAGGGTACGACGCGGTGCCCGCCGGCCCGGGTACGACACCGAAACAGGGGAGGGGACAGCCTTGCAGCCCAGAGTGAACACGACCATGGTCCCCGCACGCGAAGCGGGCAAGGCGGTACGGTGGGGGCGTGACATCTCGATCCGCAGTCCGAGGAGGGAGGCACCGATGATCCTGCTCCGTCGCCTACTGGGCGATGTACTGCGTCGGCAGCGCCAGCGCCAGGGCCGCACACTCCGCGAGGTGTCGGCGGCCGCCAGGGTTTCGCTCGGGTACCTCTCCGAGGTCGAGCGGGGACAGAAGGAGGCCTCCTCGGAGCTGCTCTCCGCCATCTGCGACGCACTCGACGTCCGGATGTCCGAGGTCATGCGCGAGGTCAGCGACGAACTGTCGCTCGCCGAACTTGCGGCGATGGCCACCCTCTCCGAAGGTGAACTGCTGAGGCCCGTGCTCGAACCGGTTCCGCTGCCGGCTCCCGGCACCGACCGGGCGAACATGTCGCCCAAGGCCGCCGCGATGGACGTGGTCGCCGCCTGACCTGGCCTCGGTACGGGCCCCATCCGGCCCGCGTTGAGCGAAGGAGGCGGTCGTGCGCAGTGCGGCGGCGACGTGTGCCGGGGCCCGAATACGGGTCCGACGGGCCCTGCCGGTCCTGGCGGTCCTGCTCGGCGGGCTCGGCTGGTGGCTGTGGGCGCTGTGGGCCGGCCCCGGGCGGCTGCCCGGAGGTGCGGTTCCGGTCCTGCTGGCGGCCGGCGGCTGGGGGCTCGGGTTGATCCCGGTCCACGCCGACTGGCGGTCCACCGGGCCGGCCCGGTCCCGGGCGGACCAGCCGGTGGCACCGGCGGAGACGCGGTGGGAGGCCGGACCTCCGGCCGGGTGACGAGACGCGGACGAGGGCCGTGGGACCGACGGGTCCCACGGCCCTCGTCGTGCTCGCGGCCCCGGGAGCCGGCGGGGCTCAGGGGCGCAGCCGCAGACCGCGCGGGGTGGCGTGGAAGCCCGCCTGCTCCAGCGCGGTGCCGAGCGCCGACCCGAGGGCCGGCTCGCCGTTGGCCCGCTCGACGGTGACGCTGCCCAGCGCCCCCGCCCGGGCGGCCCCGGCCAGCGCGGCCGCCGCCGCGGCGAGGGTGGCCTCGTCCTGCGCCCAGGCCAGCAGCGACTTGCCGCCGCGCTCCACGTACAGGCACAGCTCGCCGTCGACCAGCACCACCAGGGCGCCGGCCTTCCGGCCGGGCCGGTGCGCCTTGCCCGCCGCCTCGGCGGACCCGGCGGGCGGCTCGGGCCAGGACAGTGCGGCGCCGTAGGCGTTGGCCGGGTCGGCGGCGGCCAGCACCAGGGCCTGCGGCGGCTCGGCGCTCGGGGCGGCGGGCCACTCGGAGCCCCGGGCCCGCTCCAGCCGCCCGCTGACCGAGCGCAGCCGGTCGGCCGCCCCCTCCATGGCGAACTGGGCGCCGCCCAGCCCCTCGACGAAGTAGCCCCGGCGGGTCCGGCCGCGCTCCTCCATGGCGGCGAGCACCCGGTAGACCCCGGCGAAGCCGCCCGGGATCCGTTCGGCGGCGACCGTGCCCCGGGTGAGCAGGCCGTGCCGGTCCAGCAGGTTCTGCGCCTGGGCGGTGGCCCGGACGGTCGGGTCGGCGGCGAACGGGGGCAGCAGCGACCAGCGGCCGCCGACCGTCGGCGGGCCGCTGCGCAGCGCGCCGCCGACCCGACCGAACGGGCGCCCCGCGCCGCCGAAGCGGCCGCGCGGGGTGGCCCGGGGCGCCCGGTGGGCGGTGGCGCCGGCGGTCCGGCCGGAGCCGAGCAGGGCGCGCAGCGGGGCCAGGGTGTCGTTGCTGACGTACCCGGCCCAGACGAGGTCCCACAGGGCCTCGACGACCTCCGGCTCGGGTGTCTCCGGGAGGTGGGCGGTCAGTTGCCGGAAGAACAGCCCGTAGCCGCCGGTCAGCGCCTCCAGGAGCGCGGTGTGCACCGGGGTGACGGTGGGCGGCACCGGTTCGGGGCGCAGCAGGTGGGCGTTCTCGGCCAGGTGCAGGCTGATCCAGCCGTCCTTGCCGGGCAGCGAGCCGGCGCCGGCCCAGCCGACCTCGCCGGCCGCCATCAGCTCGTCGAGGAGTCCGGGGGAGTAGTCGACGAGCCGGGCCGGGAGGATCAACTTCTCCAGGGCGGAGGCGGGCAGGGCGGTGCCCTGGAGCTGTTCGACCACCCGGAGCAGGCCGTCCGGTCCGCGCAACCGGTGGCCGGCCAGATGCTGCCACTGCGGCAGGAAGGCGGCCAGGGCGCGCGGCGGGACGGGTTCGACCTCCTGGCGCAGGGCGGCCAGCGAGCGGCGGCGCAGCCGGCGCAGGACCTCGGAGTCGCACCACTCGACGGTGGCGGTGTGGCCCTCCACCGGCCGGAACTCGCCCTGGACCAGGCGGCCGGTGGCGGTGAGGCGGTGCAGGGTGCCGGTGACCACGGCGGTGCCCAGGCCGTAGCGGGCGGCGGCCTCGGCGGCGGTGAACGGGCCGTGGGTGCGGGCGTGCCGGGCGAGCAGGTCGCCCAGCGGGTCCTTGACCGGTTCGGTGAAGGCCTCGGGCACGCCGACCGGCAGCGGGGTGCCGAGGGCGTCGCGCAGCCGGCCGGCGTCCTCGATGGCGGCCCAGCGCTGCTCGCCGCCGATCCGGACCTGGATCACCCGGCGGGCGGCCTCCAGTTCGAGGGCCCAGAGCGGTTCGGCGCCGCGGGCGGTCAGTTCGGCCTCGCCGAGCGGGCCGAGCAGGCGCAGCGCGTCGGCGACGCCCTCGGCGTCCTTGATCCGGCGCTCGGGGGTGAGCCGCTGGAGTTCGGCCTCCAGCTCGGCGAGGACCTGGGGGTCGAGCAGTTCGCGCAGTTCGGCCTGGCCGAGGAGTTCGGACAGCAGCCGGGAGTCCAGGGAGAGGGCTGCGGCGCGGCGTTCGGCGAGCGGGGAGTCGCCCTCGTAGAGGAACTGGGCGACGTAGCCGAAGAGCAGGGAGCGGGCGAACGGGGAGGGTTCGGGGGTGGTGACCTCGACCAGCCGTACGGCGCGGGATTCGAGGTCCCCCATCAGTTCGACCAGGCCGGGGACGTCGAAGACGTCCTGGAGGCACTCGCGGACGGCCTCCAGGACGATCGGGAAGGAGCCGTACTCGGCGGCGACCTCCAGCAGTTGGGCGGCGCGCCGGCGCTGCTGCCAGAGCGGGGTGCGCTTGCCGGGGTTGCGGCGGGGGAGCAGCAGGGCGCGGCCGGCGCACTCGCGGAAACGGGAGGCGAACAGGGCGGAGCCGCCGACCTGGTCGGTGACGAGCTGTTCGATCTCCTGCGGGTCGAACAGGGCGGCGTCGGCGCCGATCGGGGCGTCGTCGGTGACCGGTTTGTCCGAAGGACTGCCGAAATCGAAGTCGGGGGCCAGCAGGTCGGCGTCCGGCAGGCGGAGCACGATGCCGTCGTCGGCGTGCATGACCTGCGGGTCGAGGCCGTGCTTCTCGCGCAGCCGGGCGGCGAGGGCGAGGGCCCAGGGGGCGTGCACCTGGGCGCCGAAGGGGGAGTGCACGACGATCCGCCAGTCGCCGAGCTCGTCGCGGAAGCGCTCGACCACGATGGTGCGGTCGTCGGGGAGGTGGCCGCAGGCGGCGCGCTGCTCGGCGAGGTAGTCGAGCAGGTTGCCGGCGGCCCAGTCGTCCAGACCGGCCTGCTGGAGCCGGGCGGTGGCGGCCTGCGGGTCGAGTGCGCCGAGTTCGCGGGTGAAGGCGCCGAGGGCGCGGCCGAGTTCGAGCGGGCGGCCGAGGCTGTCGCCCTTCCAGAACGGGAGCCGGCCGGGGACGCCGGGGGCGGGGGTGACCAGCACCTTGTCGTGGGTGATCTCCTCGATCCGCCAGGAGGTGGTGCCGAGGGTGAAGACGTCGCCGACCCGGGACTCGTAGACCATCTCCTCGTCGAGCTCCCCCACCCGTCGCCCGCCGCCGCCCTTGGTCCCCGCCTTCGGATCGGACGCCGTGGTGCCGGCGATGAAGACGCCGAACAGACCGCGGTCGGGGATGGTGCCGCCGGAGGTGACGGCGAGCCGCTGGGCGCCGGGGCGGCCGCTGACGGTGCCGGCCACCCGGTCCCAGACCAGGCGGGGGCGCAGCTCGGCGAAGGCGTCCGAGGGGTAGCGGCCGGCCAGCATGTCGAGCACCGCGTCGAAGGCGGACTGCGGGAGGGTGGCGAACGGCGCGGCCCGGCGGACGGCGGTGAGCAGGTCGTCGACCTGCCAGGTGTCCATCGAGGTCATCGCGACCAGCTGCTGGGCGAGCACGTCGAGCGGGTTGCGCGGGATGCGCAGCGCCTCGATCCGCCCGGCCCGCATCCGCTCGGTGACCACGGCGGACTGCACCAGGTCGCCCCGGTACTTGGGGAAGACGACGCCGGTGGAGACCGCGCCGACCTGGTGGCCGGCCCGGCCGACCCGCTGGAGGCCGGAGGCGACCGAGGGCGGCGACTCGACCTGGACCACCAGCTCGACGGCGCCCATGTCGATGCCGAGCTCCAGGCTGGAGGTGGCGACCACGGCGGGCAGCCGGCCGGCCTTGAGGTCCTCCTCGACCAGGGCGCGCTGCTCCTTGGAGACCGAGCCGTGGTGGGCCCGGGCGATCACCGGCGGGGCGCCCCTGGCGGCGCCGGCGTTGCCCATCAGCAGGGCGGGGGCGTGGTCCTCGGGCAGCGCGGTGCCGGTGGCGCGTTCGAGGGCGATCTCGTTCAGCCGGTTGCAGAGCCGCTCGGCGAGGCGGCGGGAGTTGGCGAAGACGATGGTCGAGCGGTGGGCCTGGACGAGGTCGACGATCCGCTCCTCGACGTGCGGCCAGATGGAGGCCTGGCGCTGCGGGTCGCTCTCGGCGGCGCCGCCGAGGGCGGGGGCGGCGGGCAGGTCGTCGAGGTCGGGGACGGGGACGACCACGGAGAGGTCGAACTCCTTGGCGGCGGGCGGCTGGACCACCTCGGCGCCGCGCCCGGGGCTGAGGAAGCGGGCCACCTCCTCGACCGGCCGGACGGTGGCGGACAGGCCGATCCGGCGGGCCGGGCGGTCGAGCAGGTCGTCGAGCCGCTCCAGGGAGAGCGCGAGGTGGGCGCCGCGCTTGGTGCCCGCGACGGCGTGCACCTCGTCGAGGATCACCGTGTCGATGCCGCGCAGGGCGTCCCGGGAGGCGGAGGTGAGCAGCAGGAAGAGCGACTCGGGGGTGGTGATCAGGATGTCCGGCGGGTGGGTGGCGAAGCGGCGGCGGTCGGCGGCGGGGGTGTCGCCGGAGCGGATGCCGACCTGGACCTCCGGCTCGGGCAGGCCGAGCCGGACGGCGGCCTGGCGCAGGCCGGCCAGCGGGGCGCGGAGGTTGCGCTCGACGTCGACCGCGAGGGCCTTGAGCGGGGAGATGTAGAGGACCCGGCAGCGGCGTTTGGGCTCGGCGGGGGGCGGGGTGCTGCTGAGCCGGTCCAGGGCGGACAGGAAGGCCGCGAGGGTCTTGCCGGAGCCGGTGGGGGCGACCACCAGGACGTCGGTGCCCCGGGCGATGGCGCGCCAGGCCTCGGCCTGGGCGGCGGTGGGCGCGGAGAAGGCGCCGGTGAACCAGGCCCGGGTGGCGGGGGCGAAGCCGGCCAGCGGGTCGGCCGGGGCCGGGGACGGGGTCGGGTGCGCGGTCGCCATGCCCCCATGGTGCCGGGTGGCACCGACAAGGGAGGGGTGTTCGGCGGGGTGGTGGCCGTTCGGGGCAACCGGGAAGGCATAACGGACAAACGGATCATATGGTGATGATTCAGTTCCTGTGATGCTCCTGTGAAGACCAGCCCTCCTGCGGTGGGCCGCCCCGGCGCGGCCGCCGGGACCGACGAGCGGAGACCGTGCCATGGCGCAGGCGGACCCGTCCGGCCGCGGTCCCGTCGCGCTCCCAGGCCGCGGTCGCGCTCCGGTTCCCGTCCGGGTGGCCGGTCCGGGCGGGACCGCCCGGCGCGGCGGCCGGGGGCCGTTCCGCGTCCTGCTCGCGATGCTGCTCACCGCGCTGGTCGCGGGCGGCGCCGTGCCGTACGTCGCCGGACCGGGGCGGGCGTACCTCAGCTACCTGGTCCTCGCCGAGCGGGCGGACGCCGAGGGGGCCGACCGGGCGGCGGAGCAGACCCGCGCGGCCGGCGGGCAGGTCGTCCAGGAGTACCCGCAGATCGGCGCGGTGCTCGCCTACGCCTCCGGGGGCTTCGCGGAGAAGGCACGCGGGCGGCCCGGGGTGGCCGCGGTCGGCGCCACCCGCACCTCGCCGGTGCCCGGCCCGCCCCGTTCGGTGGACGGTGCCGGGGACTTCCGGGCCGGGGCGGACGGCGCGGACGACACCACCGTGACCGTCCCCGACCCGGCCGAGCGCGACGCCTGGAACCTCGCGCTGCTCGGCGCCGCCCCCGGCGCGGGCACGGACACCGCCCCGGGCCCGTCACGCGGCCCGGCCGCCCCCGGCGCAGCCCTGCACGAGGTGCTGGTCGCCGTCCTCGACTCCGGCGTCGACGACACCCACCCCGATCTGCGCGCCGCCGTCGACCCGAGGAGCTCGGCCTCCTGCGCGGACGGCCGCCCCGACGCCCGCACCGGCTCCTGGCGCCCCGAGGCCGGGGTCAACGAGAGCGGCCACGGCACCCACGTCGCCGGGATCGTCGGCGCCGCCCGGGACGGCCGCGGCGTCAGCGGGGTCGCCCCCGGCGTGCGGATCGCCGCCGTCCGGCTGCTCGGCCCGCTCGGCCAGTACTACGCCGAGAACATCGTCTGCGGCCTGCTCTGGGCCGCCGACCACGGCGCCCGGGCGATCAACAACAGCTACTTCGCCGACCCGTGGAAGTACAACTGCCCCGGGGACGCCGACCAGGCCGCGCTGACCGCCGCCGTCGGCCGGTCCGTCGAGTACGCCCGCCGGCGGGGCGCGGTGGTGGTCGCCTCGGCCGGCAACGACGCCCAGGACCTCGGCGCCGTCCGCGCCGACGAGCGCAGCCCCAACGACCGCACCACCGGGCCCCCGCGGTCCCGCTCCCTCGGTCCCGAGTGCGTCCGGCTGCCCGGCGAACTGCCCGGCGTGGTCACGGTGACCGCCGTCGACCGGGACGGCCGCCCGTCCGCCTACACCAACCACGGGCGCGGCCGGGTCTCGCTGGCGGCCCCCGGCGGGGACCCGGACGGCGGCGCCCAGGGGGCGGTGGTCTCCGACTGGCCCGGCGGCCGGTACGCCGCGCTGGCCGGCACCTCGATGGCCGCCGCGCACGTCAGCGGCGCGGCCGCGGTGGCCGCCGCGCTGCACCCGGACTGGGACTCCGACCGGCTCGCCGCGCTGCTGGCGGCCACCGCGGACGCCGCCTGCCCGCCCGGCCCGCACGCCTGCGGCGACCACGAGTACTACGGCGCCGGGGCGCTGGTCCTGCCGCGCTGAACGGGCGGCCCGCCGGGCCGGACGGGCGGCGGGGAAAACCGGGTGACGGGCCGGGGCGGGCGGGACAGGATCGGAGGATGGACGCCTTCCTCACCACCGAGCGGCTGGTGCTGCGCCGCTTCACCGCCGCCGACACGGACGCGCTGGTCGAGCTGGACGCCGACCCGGAGGTCACCCGCTACCTCACCGGCGGGCGGGCCACCCCGCGCGAGGTGGTCGAGTCCACCCTGCTGCCGCTCTACTTCGACCACTACCGCCGGTACGGCGACCTCGGCTGGTGGGCCGCCGAGGAGCGGGCGGGCGGGGCCTTCCTCGGCTGGTTCGAGTTCCGGCCGCTGTCCGGCCGCACCGAGGTCGAGCTGGGCTACCGGCTGCGCCGCCCGGCCTGGGGGCGGGGGTACGCCACCGAGGGCTCCCGGGCGCTGATCCGCCGGGGCTTCACCGGCCTCGGTGTCGAGCGGGTGGTGGCGTACACGATGGCGGTCAACCGCGGCTCGCGGCGGGTGATGGAGAAGGCCGGGCTCTCGTACGTCCGGACCTTCCACGAGGACCACCCGGAGGCGGTCCCGGGCGGCGAGCACGGCGAGGTCGAGTACGCCCTGGCGGCGGCCGACTGGCGCCCGTAGCGGCCGACGGGACCGAGGGGGCCGTCCGGCGGTCCGGGATACTGGTGGACATGAGGCTGACGGAGTTCTGGCGCCGGATGTACGCGCACTTCGGCGAGGCGTACGCGGAGTCCTTCGCGAGCGACCACGTGATGAGCGGGCTCGGCGGGCGCACGGTCCGCCAGGCGCTGGAGGCGGGCTGGGAGGCCAAGGACGTCTGGCGGGTGGTCTGCGACACCCAGGGCGTCTCCCCGGTGCTCCGCTGACCCGGCCGGACCGGGCCCGACCCGGTCCGGCCCCGGCCGCCGCCCGGCGCCCCCCCGGCCGATGCTCGAACGCGCGTCGGGCATGGGTCAGACTGTGCGAGTGGCAAGCAGTGCAGAACAGCAGAATCCGGACAGGTCGGCGCAGGTCGCCGACGAGGCCGCGGGCCCTACGCCCGCCTCCCCGGGCGCCCCACCCGCGGAGCCGGCGCCCGAGGCGGCCCGGACCGCGGGGAACGGGCTCTGGGGTTCCGGGATGCCGCGCTGGCTGCCCCGGGCGATGGTGCTGGCGCTGGTCATGGTCGGGCTGTTCCAGCTCGCCGACTGGGCCTTCCACGAGCTGATCGACCTCTTCGTGATGCTGCTGGTCTCCTTCTTCCTGTCGCTGGCGCTGGAGCCGGCGGTGGACCGGATGGCCGCCCGCGGGGTGCGCCGCGGGGTCGGCACCTTCCTGGTCTTCGTCGCGGTGGCGATCGCCGTCGGCGGCTTCCTGACGGCGCTCGGCACCCTGCTGGTCGACCAGGTGGCGAAGATCGCGAACGACCTCCCGCACCTGCTCGACAACCTGATCGACTGGATCAACCGCACCTTCCACCAGGAACTCTCGCTGGACGAGCTGCAGCAGAAGCTGCTCAAGGACTCCGGTGCGATCGAGAACTACGCCCAGTCGGCCGCGGACAACGTCTGGGGCGTCTCCTCGACCCTGATCGGCGGGCTGTTCCAGGCCTTCACGGTCGGCCTCTTCACCTTCTACTTCACCGCCGACGGGCCCCGGGTGCGGCGGACCGTCTGCTCGATGCTGCCGCCCGCCAAGCAGGCCGAGGTGCTGCGCGCCTGGGAGATCGCGCTGGCCAAGACCGGCGGCTACCTCTACTCCCGGGCCCTGCTCGCGGTCGCCTCGGCGGCCGCGCACTGGGTGATGTTCGCGCTGCTCGACCTCCCGTACGCGGCCGCGCAGGCGGTCTGGGTCGGCGTCATGTCGCAGTTCGTGCCGACCATCGGCACCTACCTGGCGGGGGCGCTGCCGGTGCTGGTGGCGCTCACCACCGACGAGCCGGTGGACGCGCTCTGGGTGCTGGTCTTCGTGGTGGTCTACCAGCAGGTCGAGAACTACCTGCTGCACCCGCGGATCACCGCGAAGACGGTGGACGTGCACCCGGCGGTGGCGTTCGGCTCGGTGCTCGCCGGCGCGGCGCTGCTGGGCGGGGTCGGCGCGCTGATCGCCATCCCGGCGGCGGCCACCCTGCAGGGCTTCGTCGGCACGTACGTCCGGCGGTACGAGGTGACCGACCCCCGGGTCGACCGCGGCGAGCAGCGCCGGCAGCGGCGGGAGCTGCGCCGGGAGGCGGCGCGCCGGCTGCGGCGGATGGTCGGCGGGGACTCGGAGCGGAAGTAGTCCGGGCCGCGGTCCGGACCCGGGGCCGATCATGGTCCGAACAGCCCGGGCTTGATTCGAACACGTGTTCTTTGTACTCTCCGGCGCAGAGTTCTCCCCAGGCGGAGCCGGGTCGGAGCCGATTGTCGGTGGGACGCGCTAGCGTCGAGGACGATGAAGCGCACAGCACAGAACCCGAGGGTGGAAGCCATGGCAGGTACGGACCGCGAGAAGGCCCTTGAGACGGCGCTCGCCCAGATCGAGCGGCAGTTCGGCAAGGGCTCGGTGATGCGCCTCGGCGAGAAGGCCAACGAGCCGATCGAGGTGATCTCCACCGGGTCCACCGCCCTGGACGTCGCCCTCGGGGTCGGCGGCATCCCGCGCGGCCGGGTGATCGAGATCTACGGTCCCGAGTCCTCCGGCAAGACCACGCTGACCCTGCACCTGGCGGCCAACGCCCAGCGGGCCGGCGGCACGGTCGCCTTCGTCGACGCGGAGCACGCGCTCGACCCGGAGTACGCCAAGAAGCTCGGGGTGGACACCGACGCGCTGCTGGTCAGCCAGCCGGACACCGGTGAGCAGGCCCTGGAGATCACCGACATGCTGATCCGCTCCGGCGCGATCGACCTGGTGATCATCGACTCCGTCGCGGCGCTCGTCCCGCGCGCGGAGATCGAGGGCGAGATGGGTGACTCGCACGTCGGCCTCCAGGCCCGCCTGATGAGCCAGGCGCTGCGGAAGATCGCCGGTGCGCTGAACCAGTCCAACACCACCGCGGTCTTCATCAACCAGCTGCGCGAGAAGATCGGCGTGATGTTCGGTTCGCCGGAGACCACGACCGGTGGCCGGGCGCTGAAGTTCTACGCCTCGGTCCGTCTGGACATCCGCCGGATCGAGACCCTGAAGGACGGCACCGAGGCGGTCGGCAACCGCACCCGCGTCAAGGTCGTGAAGAACAAGGTCGCCGCGCCGTTCAAGCAGGCCGAGTTCGACATCCTCTACGGCGTGGGCATCAGCCGCGAGGGCGGCCTGATCGACATGGGTGTCGAGCACGGCTTCATCCGCAAGTCGGGTGCCTGGTACACCTACGAGGGCGACCAGCTCGGCCAGGGCAAGGAGAACGCCCGCAACTTCCTGCGGGACAACCCGCAGCTGGCCGACGAGATCGAGCGGAAGATCAAGAGCAAGCTGGGCATCGGCCCCAAGGTCGAGGAGCCGGCCGAGGCCGCTGAGGGCACCGCCGAGGGCGCGGCCAAGCCGATCACCGCGACCGCCGCCAAGACGGCCGCGGCGAAGAAGACGGCGGCGGCCGCCAAGGCCTGATCCGTTGACGCAGCACAGTGGGCCGACCGGCCCGGAGGACGACGACCACGGGCCGCCGGACTGGTTCGCGGCCGTGGCCGAACCGGAGTCGGAGTCCGCACCGGAGCCCGGGCCGGGATCCGGACGGCGGCGCCGATCCGCTCCGGCGGTCGCGCCGGAGCGTGCCCGGTCCGCGCGGCGGTCCGCGGCGCGCCCGGCGGACGCCGAGGAGTTCGGACTGGTCTCCGCCTCCGAGCTGCCCGCGGGGCGGCGTCGGCGCCGCTCGGCGCTGGCGGCGGAGCAGCCCACCGGCCGGACGGCCGGCGAGGGCGACGGGTACGGCGGAGCGGGGGCGGCCGGTCACGGGGGTGCGGCCGCCCCCGCCCCGGCGTACCCGGCGTTCCCTAGGTCCGCCGAGGAGCGGCCGGGGCGCCGCTCCGGCCGCACCCGGCGCAGCGCGGCCCGCGAGGACGCCGACCACGACGGCGGGTACGGCGCGGACGCTGCGGACGGCACCGGCGGCCCGGAGCGCTCCGGCGGGGCGTCCCGGCGCGGCCGGGCCGAGGAGCCGGCCGATCCCGAGAGCCGGGCCCGGGACATCTGTCTGCGCCTGCTCACCGGCGCGGCCAAGACCCGCAAGCAGCTCGCCGACGCCCTGCGCAAGCGGGAGATCCCGGACGAGGTCGCCGAGGAGGTGCTGACCCGGCTGGAGGAGGTCGGGCTGATCGACGACGCGGCCTTCGCCCGCGCCTGGGTGGAGTCCCGGCACAGTGTCCGGGGCCTGTCCCGGCGTGCGCTCGCCCAGGAGTTGCGGACCAAGGGCGTCGCCGGGGACCTCGCCGAGCAGGCCCTCGCCCAGGTCGACCCAGACGACGAGACCGAGGCCGCCCGCGCCCTGGTCGAGCGCAGGCTGCGGACCACCCGCGGCCTGGAGCGGCAGACCCGCACCCGCCGGCTGGTCGGGATGCTCGCCCGGCGCGGCTACTCCGAAGGGCTGGCCTTCCGGGTGGTCCGGGAAGCGCTGGACGAGGAGGAGGCCGGCGCCGGGGAGCCGGCTGCGGCGTACGGGGACACGGCGGACGAGGACTGACGCCCGGGTCACCCGGGGTTATCCGAGGGTTGGTCAACTGCCTGGCCAGTCTTGACCGTTTCGTAACCCGCGCCTAGCCTCGCACTCAGTGCGGGAGCACGTCGATCATCCCTCGGCCACCCCCGGCCGCGCTCCCGGCCGTGCTTGCGACCGGGTGGTTCCGGGCCGGCCGCGCGACGGCCGGGGCGGCGTGCCGCGGCGGGACGGGGAGTGGGCAGCATGAGGACCGCGGTGAGTGCCGGATCGGCCGCCTCCCTGCTGGTGGCGGCCGTGTCGGCGGCCCTGGTGACGGCCTGGCTGCTGGCCCGGCGGCTCCGGGGCGCGCAGCGCCGGGCCGCCGCCGAAACCGAGCGGACGCGGCGGCGGAGCGAGCGGCAGGCGGACCGGCTGCGCGCCGAACTCGACCGGCGCGAGGAGCGGTTGGCCGGGGAGCTCGACCGGCTGCGGGCCCGTGAGGGCGAACTGGCCGAGCGGACCGCCGAGGTGGCGCGCGCCAGGGACGCCGCGGAGGAGCTGGTCCGGCACCGGGCGGCCGAGCTGGAGCGGACCGCCGGGCTCTCCGCCGCCGAGGCCCGCGCCGAACTCGTCCGCGCCGCCGAGACGCAGGCCCGCCGGGAGGCGGCGGTCACCGTCCGGGAGATCGAGCGCGCCGCCCGCGAGGAGGGCGAGCAGCGGGCCCGGAACATCGTGGCCGGGGCGATCCAGCGGCTGGCGGCCGAGCAGACCGCCGAGACCGCGGTGTCGGTGTTCCGGCTGCCGAGCGAGGAGATGAAGGGCCGGGTGATCGGGCGCGAGGGCCGCAACATCAAGACCTTCGAGTCCGTCACCGGCGTCAATCTGATCATCGACGACACCCCGGCGGTGGTGCAGCTCTCCTGCTTCGACCCGGTCCGCCGGGAGACCGCCCGCCTCACCCTGGAGCAGCTGGTCGAGGACGGCCGGATCCACCCGCTGCGGATCGAGCACGTCCACGCGCGCAGCCGCGCCGAGGTGGAACGCCGCTGCGTGCGGGCCGGCGAGGACGCGCTGCTCGCCGTCCGGGTCGGCGGCATGCACCCGGAGCTGGTCCGCACCCTGGGCACCCTGCGCTACCGGGCCTCGTACGGGCAGAACGTGCTCGGCCACCTGGTGGAGTCGGCGCACCTGGCCGGGATGATGGCCGCCGAGCTCGGGGTGGACCCGGAGCCGGTGCGGCGCGCGGCGCTGCTGCACGACATCGGCAAGGCGCTGACCCACGAGGTCGAGGGCAGCCACGCGGCGGTCGGCGCGGACTTCGCCCGGCGGCACGACGAGCCGGCGGACGTGGTGCACGCGATCGCCGCCCACCACGGCGAGGTGGAGCCGAAGACCGTGGAGGCCGTGCTGGTCCAGGCCGCCGACGCCTGCTCGGGCGGGCGGCCGGGTGCGCGCAAGGAGTCGCTGCAGGCGTACGTGCGGCGGCTGGAGCGGCTGGAGGAGATCGCCCGGGCGCACGACGGCGTGGCCGACGTCTACGCGATGCAGGCCGGCCGGGAGGTCCGGGTGATGGTCCGCCCGGAGGTGGTGGACGACCTCGGAGCGCAGGTGATCGCCCGCGAGGTCGCCCGGCAGGTCTCCGAGGAGCTGACCTACCCGGGCCAGATCCGGGTCACCGTGGTCCGGGAGAGCCGGGTCACCGAGGTCGCCCGCTGAGGCCTGCCCTCAGTGCCCGTCGCCGCCGCGGGCCGCGGCCTGGCGGGTGGCGGCCGGGTGCGGCGGCTCCGGCTCCGGCTCGGAGCCGCCGGTGAGCGAGGCCGGGCCGCCCCGGGCCCGGTCGGCCAGTGCCTGGAGGTCCTCGCCGTCCGCGCCCTGGGTGGTCCCGACCAGGTGGCCGTCGGGCCGGATCAACAGCACCGTGTGCGGGCCGGCGCCCGGGTAGGCCTCGGTGACCAGGACCTCGGTCGGCACCGGCAGCGCGGCGGCGACCTCGGCCAGCCGCGGCATCAGCCCGGCGCCCAGCCAGTGCTCGGCGGACCAGACGGCGGTGCCGGGGGCGACCAGCAGCAGCAGGAAGCCGGCGCCGAGCCGGGCGTGCAGCTGGTCCGGGGTGCCGTCGGTGGCCAGCACCGGAAGGTCCGGGACGAGCACGCCGGGCGCGGTGGCCGGCAGCAGCTCGCTGAGCGAGGTGGCGCTCCGCGTGCCGCGCTGCACCGGGACCCGCCCGGGCATGCCGGAGGGCGCGGCCGGGTAGGCGGGGGCGCCGCCGAACCGGCCGGTGCCGAGGTGCCCGTCGGCGAGCAGCGGCGCGTGCTTGCGGAAGGAGCCGGTGAACAGCGAGCGCCGGGTCTGCGCCCAGCCGCGCAGCGGGCGCAGCAGCGGCATGGACTGGTCGACGGCGCGCAGCCGGGCGCCGACCGCGCCGCGCCGTTCGGCCTCGTAGCCGTCGAGCAGCGAGCCGCCGGGCTGCGGGCCGCCGGAGTGGAGGTGCCAGGCGAGGGCGAGCCGCCAGGCCAGGTTGTCGGCGTCGCGCAGGCCGTCGGCGAGGTTCTGCATGCCGAGCGCGCCG
Organism: Kitasatospora sp. NPDC057692; assembly: GCF_042799475.1. NCBI lineage: Bacteria > Bacillati > Actinomycetota > Actinomycetes > Kitasatosporales > Streptomycetaceae > Kitasatospora > Kitasatospora sp. NPDC057692. Next base: position 22,552 of record NZ_JBHVIV010000061.1, read on the forward strand.
TGCAGGTGGGCGGCGTCGCCGGCCAGGAAGCAGCGGTCGACCCGGAACCGGGCGGCCAGCCGCTGCTGCGCGGTGTGGTCGGCGGCGGCGAGCAGGTCGAACTTCGGGAGCTCGCCGCACCAGCCGGCGAGGGTGGCGGTGACCCGGGTGAGCAGGGTGTCGCCGGTGACGATGCCGGGCCAGGTGGCGTGCGGGTCGACCGGCTCGGTGACCGCGGGCCGGCCCGGGGGCAGCCGCCAGTCGAGCCGCCAGACGCCGTGCGGCAGCGGGCGGGCGGTGGCCTCGCGGTCGCCGCGCCACGGCGGCTCGCGGTGCAGCCGGGGCTCGGCGAACGGCAGGTCGACCCGGACGGTGGCGACGGCGCTGCGGTCGACGGCGGGGCGGCCGGGGAATCGGATCTTCAGCAGTTTGCGGACGGCCGAGCGGGCGCCGTCGCAGCCGACCAGGTGGCTGCCGCGCCACCAGGTCTCGGTGCCGTCCTTCGGATTGCGGGTGAGCACGCTGACGCCGTCGCGGTCCTGTTCGAGCCGGGTGACCCGGCTCAGCGGGACCAGCCTGACCAGCGGGGTGCCGGTGAGGGCGTCCTGCAGCCCGCGCTGGAGGCGGTGCTGGGGCAGGTGCAGGACGGGGGTGTCGGCCAGGTCGATCCGGAGCACCTCCTGGCGGCGGCGCCAGACGGTGAAGGCGTCCCAGCGGGCGGCGTCGGCGACGGCCCGGGGGTAGCCGATCCGGGTCAGGAAGGCGGCGGTGTCGGTGCCGAGGACGACGCTGCGCGGGCTCTCGGGGCAGAGCCCGGAGCCCTCGTCGAGGACGACGGTCGGCACCTCGTGCCGGGCGAGGGCGAGGGCGAGGGCCAGGCCGACCGGCCCGGCCCCGACCACGATCACCGGATCCATGCCGTACCCTTCGGGCCCGGACGGTCCGCTGAGCCGCGGCCGTGGACCTCCGGGTGAGGGCAGGCCGTCGGGCCGCCGTCATATGCCGCGTGGATGCTCCCGGATGGTGTCACGAAGAGCAATGCAACAGTTCACCTGCGTGCCCGTCAAGCAGCAGGTGAAGTGCGCCGGTTCGCGCCGCCTCGTCCGCGTGCCTCGATCCACCGGGCGAGCGCGGTGAGCACGAGGCACATCGCGATGTACAGGGGTCCGATCACCAGGACGACGGGGATGTAGGGGAAGCCCGCGGCGTTCAGCGGCTGGCTGGCGATGGCCTTACCGACGAAGAGCAGCTCGTGGTAGGTGATGATGAAGCCGAGCGAGGTGTCCTTGAGGGTGACGACCAGCTGGCCGATCATCGAGGGCAGCATCGAGCGGACCGCCTGCGGGACCAGGATGGTCGTCATCACCTGGGTCTTGCGCATGCCGAGCGCGTACGCCGCCTCGCCCTGGCCGCGCGGCACCGCGTTCACCCCGGTGCGGATGATCTCCGCCTGCACCGAGCCGTTGTAGAGGGTGAGCCCGAGCACCAGCGCCCACATCGGCTGCTTGGCGAAGAACGCGTAGTAGAGGGCGACGATCAGGATCAGCAGCGGCATCGCCCGGAAGAACTGGACGAAGGCGGTGGCCGCCCAGCGGACCGGCCCGTGGTCGGAGAGCCGCCCGGCGGCGAGCAGCGCGCCCAGCGCCAGCGAGAACACCGCGGCCAGCCCGAAGGCCTCCAGGGTGGAGAGCAGGCCGTCGACGATCCGCTGCTGGACGGTCGTGTACTGGAACGCGTCCCAGAGGCCGGGGTCGAACTGGCCGTTGGCGTTCAGCGCGCTGACGACGTACCAGAGCAGTCCGGCGATGCCGAGCAGCGACAGCACCCCGAAGATCCGGTAGCGGGTGCGGGCCCGCGGGCCGGGGGCGTCGTAGAGGACGCCAGGGGCGGCGGAGCGGGTGAACAGGGTGCTCATCGGGCCACCGCCAGTCGGTCTTCGAGGAAGCGGAACAGCAGGGAGACGGCGGCGCTGATCAGCAGGTAGGCGCAGGCCACCCAGAAGAAGATGGCGAAGATCGAGTAGCCGCGCTCGGAGAAGGTCTGCTGGGTGCTGTAGAGCTCGCTGACGCTGAACGCGCCGGCGATCGCCGAGTTCCTGGGCAGGGCGATGAAGACGCTGCTCATCGGCGCCAGCACGGTGCGGGCGGCCTGCGGCAGGACGACCAGGGTGAGCGTCTGGCCGAAGGTCATGCCCAGGCTGCGGGCGGCCTCGGCCTGGCCCAGCGGCACCGTGTTGATGCCGGAGCGCAGCACCTCGCAGACGAAGGACGCGGTGTAGCAGCCGAGCGCCAGCACCGCGAAGGTGAGGTGGCCGAGGTGCACGCCCAGCGGCGGCAGGCCGAAGGTCACGGCGAAGAACAGCAGGGTCAGCGGGGTGTTGCGGAAGAGCGTGACCCAGGCGGTGCCGAAGGCCCGCAGGACCGGGATCGGGGAGACCCGGAAGGCCGCCAGCAGGGTGCCCAGCAGCAGGGCGAGCAGCGCGCTGAGCGCGCTCAGCTCGATCGTCTGCAGGAAGCCGTCGCGGAACAGCGCGAAGTTGCCGTCCTCGAACAGGAAGCCCATCCGGCGGCCCTCCTCTCAGGGTTCGTCGACTCGGGGGAGCGGGCGGATCAGTAGCGGTCGAGGGCCGGCGGCTGCGGCGCGGTGGAGCCGGACAGGCCGAGGGTGGCGTCGTAGGCCTTCTTCCAGTCGCCGTTGTCCTGGTGGGCCTTGATCGCGTCGCTGATCGCGTCGCGCAGCGCCTTGTCGTCCTTGTTCAGGCCGACGCCGTAGTTCTCCTTGGTGAAGGGCTGGCCGACCACCTTGAGCTTGGGCGCGTACTTGGAGGCGTAGCCCTTGAGGATGGCGTCGTCGGTGGTGACCGCGTCGACCTCGCCCGACATCAGCTTCTCGACGCAGGCCGAGTAGGTGTCGAACTGGGTGATCTTCGGCGAGTACTTCTCGATGTTCTTGATCGAGGTCGAGCCGGTGGCGGTGCAGACGTTCTTGCCGTTGACCGAGTCCGGGCCGGTGATCGCCGTGTTGTCGGCCTTGACCAGCAGGTCCTGGCCGGCGATGTAGTACGGGCCGGCGAAGGAGACGCTCTTCTTGCGCTCGTCGTTGATGCTGTAGGTGCCGACGTAGAAGTCGATCTGGCCCTTGGAGATGGCCGGCTCGCGCTGCGAGGAGACCAGGGTCTGCCACTTGATCTGCTGCGGGGTGAAGCCGAGGTCGGCGGCGACCATCTTGGCGATCTCGATGTCGAAGCCGCTGCGGTCGCCGCTGGCGAGGTCCTCGAAGCCGAGGAACGGCTGGTCGGCCTTGGCGCCGATGATCAGCTGGCCGCGCTGCTTGGCGGCGGCCAGGACCGCCGAGTCCACCTTGACGTCGGTCTTCACGGTGTAGGTGGGCAGGGCCGGCGCGGCGCTGCCGCCGGACGCGGTGGTGGTGGCACCGGGGGTGCCGTCCTTGCCGCAGGCGGCGGTGGCGGTGAGCGCGACGGCACAGAGCGCGACGGCGAAGGTGCGACGGGTCCTCATGAGGGTCTCCTCGGGCTGGGCCACGGGTCAACCGGGCTCTGGCGACGGCAGGTCGGAACGGTCGGACGGGGGCCGGGCGGGAGCGGGCGCGCGGCGGCGCCCGCGCCGCCGTCGGCCGGGACCGGCCCGGGGGATCAGTGGTGCAGGATCTTGGAGAGGAAGTCCTTGGCGCGGTCGGAGCGCGGCGCGGTGAAGAAGGCCTCCGGGGTGTTCTGCTCGACGATCCGGCCGTCGGCCATGAACAGCACCCGGTTGGCGGCGGAGCGGGCGAAGCCCATCTCGTGGGTGACGACCACCATCGTCATGCCGTCGGCGGCCAACTGGCGCATGACCTCCAGCACTTCGTTGATCATCTCGGGGTCGAGGGCCGAGGTGGGCTCGTCGAAGAGCATCACCTTCGGGTTCATCGCCAGCGCGCGGGCGATCGCGACGCGCTGCTGCTGGCCGCCGGACAGCTGGGCCGGGTACTTCTCGGCCTGGGCGCCGACCCCGACCCGCTCCAGCAGCTCGCGGGCGGTCGCCGCGGCCTTGTCCCGGGCGATGCCGCGGACCTTCACCTGGCCGAGGACCACGTTCTCCAGCACGGTCTTGTGGGCGAACAGGTTGAAGCTCTGGAAGACCATGCCGACCTCGGCCCGCAGCCGGGCCAGCTCCCGGCCCTCGGCGGGCAGCGGGCGGCCGTCGATGGTGATCGTCCCGGAGTCGACGGTCTCCAGCCGGTTGATCGTCCGGCACAGCGTGGACTTGCCCGAGCCGGACGGGCCGATCAGCACGACCACCTCGCCCTGGTGGATCTCCAGGTCGATGTCCTGGAGCACGTGCAGCGCGCCGAAGTGCTTGTTCACGTGGTGCAGGACCACCAGGGGAGCGGCGTCGGCAGGGGAGTCCTTGTCGAGGCTCGTGGTCATCGCGCCGGCTCCCTCGGGTCGGCCGCAGGGAGTGAACTCCCTTGGGCGGCAATGGCGGTAGGAATCCGAGGGCCGCAACCGGCGGAGTCGCGACCCTCGGTGGGGCGACCATAGGAGTCCTGACGGCGCCACGTCAGCCGATCTGAGCGGAACTTGAGGATCACGATCCGGCCACACGGTCGGCGGGTGCTGTTCACCCGGGTCCGATCCGGGCACAGTGGCAGCGTCCGCAGCCGCGAGGGGCGTGATCGCGGAGCCCCGCCGGGGCCGGCCGCCCCCGCCACCGCCGCCGCCGGAGCCTGGCGTCCGGGCCGTCCCTGGCCCATACTGCGCAGAACCGGGACCCGCCCGGCAGGGGGAGCGGCCACGACGCACGACGGCCGCGGCACAGACCCCCGGAGAACGGTCCGGGAGAGGAGGAGACCCATGCGACTGCTGCTCGTCGAGGACGACGAACGTGTGGCCGCCGCGCTGGTCGCGGTCCTGGGCCGGCACGGCTTCCAGGTCCGGCACGCCCGCAGCGGCCACGAGGCGCTGGACGCGCTGGTGCCGGACGGCAACGAGCCCTACCGGGTGGTCCTGCTCGACCTCGGACTGCCCGACCGGGACGGCTTCGAGGTCTGCAGCCGGATCCGGGCCGGCAGCGGTGTCCCGGTGATCATGGTGACCGCGCGCGCCGACATCCGCTCCCGGATCCACGGCCTCAACCTCGGCGCCGACGACTACGTGACCAAGCCCTACGACATGGGCGAGCTGCTCGCCCGGATCCACGCGGTGGCCCGCCGCGGCGCCGCCCCCTCCGCCGTCGCCGTGCCCGCCCCGGACGCCGTCCCGCAGCAGCGCGGCCCGCTGGAGTCCCGCGGCATCGTGATCGACCGCGAGCGCCGCCGGGTCAGCGTCGACGGCCGGGACGTCCCGCTCACCCGCAAGGAGTTCGACCTGCTGGCGCTGCTCGCCCAGAGCCCCGGCGTGGTCTACCGCCGCGAGCAGATCTTCAGCGAGGTCTGGCGCAGCGGCTGGGAGGGCAACGGCCGCACCCTGGAGGTGCACATCGGCTCGCTGCGCACCAAGCTCGCCCTGCCCGGCCTGGTCGAGGCCGTCCGGGGCGTCGGCTACCGGCTGATACCCGAGTGCCCGACCGCCGCCGACCCCGCGCCCCCGGCCCGCACGGAGCACTGACCGCACGTGCGCACCCGCCTGCTCGGCATCCTGATCGCGCTGATGCTCTGCGTGCTCGCCGCCCTCGGCATGCCGCTCGCGGCCGCCTTCGCGGCCGCCGAGCAGAGCCGGGTGGTCGTCGACCGGCTGGACGACGCGGCCCGGTTCGCCCAGGACCTGCCGACCTCCGGCGTCTCCGGTCTGGAGTCGGCGCTCAAGGGCGAGCCGCAGCCCGCCCCCGGCGACCTCAGCCGTCGGCACGCGCTGGACGCCGAGGTGGCGCGCTACCACGAGCTCTACGGGGTGCGGATCGGCATCTTCCAGCGCGACGGCATGCCGCTCGCGGTGGCTCCGACCGGCTGGCGGGTGCCCTCCGGGGGCTGGGCCGACCAGGCCTTCCAGGAGGCGCTGGACGGCCGGCGCAGCCACAACCCGCCGCAGGTGTGGCCGTGGACCCCGGACCGCACGCTCACCGTCGCCACCCCGGTGGTCCGCGACGGCGACGTGGTCGCCGTGGTGCTGAGCGAGTCCCCGACCGGTGCGCTGCGCGCCCGGGTGGTGCGCAAGTGGCTGGTGATCGGCGTCGGCGAGGCCGCCGCGATGATCGTCGCGGTGCTGCTCGCCGCCCGGCTCACCGAATGGGTGCTGCGCCCGGTCCGCACCCTGGACCGGGCCACCCACGACATCGCCACCGGGCGGATGAACGCCCGGGTGGCGCCCGGCGGCGGGCCGCCCGAGCTGCAGCGGCTCGCCCGCTCGTTCAACGAGATGGCCGACCACGTGGTGCTCGCCCTGGACCAGCAGAAGGCCTTCGTCGCCGACGCCTCGCACCAGCTGCGCAACCCGCTGGCGGCGCTGCTGCTGCGGGTCGAGCTGCTGGGCCTGGAGCTGCCGGAGGGGCACGAGGAGGAGCTCGGCGGGGTCCGCGAGGAGGGCGCCCGGCTGGCCCGGGTGCTGGACGACCTGCTGGGGCTGGCCACCGCCGAGCACGCCCGCCCCGAGCCCGAGCCCACCGACCTGGCCGTGCTCGCCCTGGAGCGGGTGGACGCCTGGCGGCCGCTGGCCGGGCAGCGCGGGATCGAGCTGGCCTGGGAGGGCCCGGCGCTGGCGCTCGGTCTGGCCGACCCGATCGGCTTCGGCAGCGCGCTGGACGCGGTGCTCGACAACGCGCTGAAGTTCGGTCCCGAGGGGAGCCGGGTGCGGGTGCTGGTCGCCGCCCGGCGCGACGAGGTCGCGGTGACCGTCTCCGACCAGGGCCCCGGCCTCACCGAGGAGGAGCTGGCCCGGGTCGGCGACCGCTTCTGGCGCAGTCCGCGCCACCAGAACGCGGACGGATCGGGCCTCGGCCTGTCGATCGCCCGCACCCTGCTCCAGGCGGCCGGCGGCTCGCTCACCTTCGGCACCGCGACCCCGTCCGGCCTCGCCGTCACCCTCGCGGTGCCCCGGGCGGGGCGCAAGGAGTCCTGAGCCGGGAGGTGCCGGGCGGCGGCTCCGTCAGGGCTTGACCGAGCGGTAGTAGCGGGCGGCGCCCTCGTGCAGGGGGAGCGGGTCGGTGTAGACGGCGGTGCGCAGGTCGACCAGCTGGGCGGCGTGCACCTGGGCGCCGATCTGGTCGCGGCTGTCGATCACCGCCCGGGTCATGCCCTGGACCAGGTCGGCGTCCACGTCGGCCCGGGTGATCAGCAGGTTGGGCACGGCGACGGTGGCGACCGCGTCCTCGGGCTCGGCGTTCGGGTAGGTGCCCTTCGGCATGGTGGCCGCCCGGTAGGCGTCCGTCCCGCCGCCCCCGACCGAGTGGATCGCCTCGGCGAGGTCGCTCAGCGGCACGATCCGGATCCGGACGTGCTCGGACAGTGCGGTGAGCGCGCTGGTCGGCAGGCCGCCGGACCAGAAGAACGCGTCCAGCCGGCCGGCCCGCAGCTCGTCGGCCGCGTCGCCGATGCCCAGGAAGGCCGGCCTGATGTCGCGGTCCGGATCCAGTCCGGCCGCCGCCAGCAGCCTGCGGGTCACCAGGTTGACGCCCGAGAGCGGCTGGCCGACGCCGACCCGCAGGCCCTTGAGGTCGGCGGCGCGGTGCACGGGGGAGCCGGCCGGGACGATCAGCTGGAGGTAGTCGTCGTAGAGCCGGGCGATGGCCCGCAGCTTCTCCCGGCCGGGGCCGGTGTACTGGGCCACGGCGTCGGCGGTGGCGATCGCGAAGTCGTCCTGGCCCGAGGTGACCCGGGCCAGGTTGTCGACCGAGCCCTCGGAGTTGTCCAGCTCCAGCCGCACCCCCGGCATCGCCTTGGCGAGGTGGGCGTCCAGCAGCTGTCCGTACCGGTCGTACACCCCCTGCTTGACGCCGGTGGCCAGCCTGGTCTCGCCGCGCGGGCCGGCGGTCGGACCGCTCGCGGACAGCCACCAGCCGCCCAGGCCCGCGGCCAGCAGGACCAGGACCGGCACGATTCGCCACAGCGGCCGGCGGGCCGCGGCGCGGAGGCGGGAGGGAGAGCGGGAGGCCATGCAGGGATAGTGCCAGGCGGGTGCCGGGAACGGGAGGGGAAAACCTCTTCGCGGGTGCCCGTACCCTGGTCGGGTGAGCGGTGACAGCGGATCGAAGAGCTACAAGGTCGTCACGTACGGCTGCCAGATGAACGTCCACGACTCCGAGCGGCTCTCCGGGCTGCTGGAGGACGCGGGGTACGTCAAGGCGGGGCAGGACGGCGACCCGGACCTGGTGGTGTTCAACACCTGCGCGGTGCGGGAGAACGCCGACAACAAGCTGTACGGCAACCTCGGGCAGCTGGCCCCGGTCAAGAGCCGCCACCGGGGCATGCAGATCGCCGTCGGCGGCTGCCTGGCGCAGAAGGACCGCGACACCATCGTCCGCAAGGCCCCCTGGGTCGACGTGGTCTTCGGCACCCACAACATCGGCCACCTGCCGGCCCTGCTGGAGCGCGCCGCGGTCGAGCGGAAGGCCCAGGTCGAGATCCTGGAGTCGCTGGAGACCTTCCCCTCCACGCTGCCCACCCGCCGCGAGTCCGCCTACGCCGCGTGGGTCGCGATCTCGGTCGGCTGCAACAACACCTGCACCTTCTGCATCGTCCCCGCGCTGCGCGGCAAGGAGGAGGACCGCCGCCCCGGCGACGTCCTCGCCGAGATCGAGGCGCTGGTCGACGAGGGCGTCATCGAGGTCACCCTGCTCGGCCAGAACGTCAACGCCTACGGCTCCGACCTGGGCGACCGCGAGGCCTTCTCCAAGCTGCTGCGCGCCGCCGGGCAGATCGAGGGCCTGGAGCGGATCCGCTTCACCTCGCCGCACCCGCGCGACTTCACCGACGACGTGATCGCCGCGATGGCCGAGACCCCGAACGTGATGCACCAGCTGCACATGCCGCTGCAGTCCGGCTCGGACACCGTGCTCAAGGCGATGCGCCGCTCCTACCGGCAGGAGCGTTTCCTCGGCATCATCCGCAAGGTGCGGGAGGCGATGCCGGACGCGGCGATCTCCACCGACATCATCGTCGGCTTCCCCGGCGAGACCGAGGAGGACTTCGAGGAGACCATGAAGGTCGTCCGCGAGGCCCGCTTCACCAACGCCTTCACCTTCCAGTACTCCAAGCGCCCCGGCACCCCGGCCGCCGAGATGGACGGCCAGATCCCGAAGGCGGTCGTCCAGGCCCGCTACGACCGGCTGATCGCCCTCCAGGAGGAGATCTCCTGGGAGGAGAACAAGAAGCAGGTCGGCCGGACGCTGGAGATCCTGGTCGCCGAGGGCGAGGGCAAGAAGGACGACCGGACCGACCGGCTCTCCGGCCGCGCCCCCGACAACCGGCTGGTGCACTTCACCCGGCCCGCCGAGCCGGTCCGGCCGGGCGACACGGTCACGGTGGAGATCACCTACGCCGCCCCGCACCACCTGCTGGCCGAGGGCCCGACGCTCGCGGTGCGCCGCACCCGGGCGGGCGACGCCTGGGAGAAGCGCCAGGCCAAGCCCGCCGCCAAGCCGGCCGGCGTGATGCTGGGCCTGCCGTCCGTCGGCGCCCCGGCGGCGCTGCCGCTGGCCGCCCCGGCCGGCGGCGCCTGCTGCGGGGACTGACCCCGCGACCGCGTGAACGGCCCGGCGGGACCCTCCGGTCCCGCCGGGCCGTTCCGCGTTCTTCGTTAGAGTGATCCACATGCTGGTTGCCGCCGCCGTCTGCCCCTGTCCGCCGCTGCTCGTCCCGGAGGTCGCCGCCGGGGCGGCGGCCGAGCTGGAGCCGCTGCGCGCGGCCTGCGACGAGGCGCTCGGGGTGGTGCTCGCGGCCGCTCCGGAGCTGCTCGTGGTGGTCGGCACCGGGCCGGAGGCCGAGGTGTGGACCGAGGGCGGGGCCGGCTCGTTCCACCGCTACGGCGTGCCGCTGGTGGCCGCGCTGCCGGGCGGCCGGGCCGAGGGGCCGGAGCTGGCGCCCGCGCTGACCGTCGGCGCCTGGCTGCTCGGGCGGGCCGGGGTGACGCTCCCGACGCACGCCTGCGCGGTGCCGGCCGACGCGCCCGCCGACCGGATGCTCGGGCTGGGCCAGGGGCTGGCCGGGCTGGCGGACCGGGTCGGGCTGCTGGTGATGGGGGACGGCAGCGCCTGCCGGTCGCTGAAGGCGCCCGGCTACCTGGACGAGCGCGCCGAGGGCTTCGACGCGGGGCTCGCGCGGGCGCTGGGCTCGGCGGACACCGCGGCGCTGGCCGCGCTGGACGCGGGACTGGCCGCCGAGCTGAAGGCCGAGGGCCGGGCGCCCTGGCAGGTGCTGGCCGGCGCCGCCGAGGGCGCCGGCCTCACCGCGCGACTGGGCTACCAGGACGCGCCGTACGGCGTGGGGTACCTGGTCGCCTCCTGGAGCTGAGCCGCCCGTCCGGTCAGGCGGGCGGGGTGCTGCCCGGACCGGTGCCGGTACCGCCGCCGGGGCCGGGGCCCTCGGGCTTCTGGGCGAAGTCGTCCACGGCGCCCTTGGCCTTGCTGGTGCCGTGCTCGATCTTCTCGGTGTACTTGCCCTTGGTGGCCTTGTCGATCGCGCCGCCGGCCTTCTCCACCGCGCTCCCGATCTGATCGCTGTGCTTGCCGGCGAACTCGCTGGCCTTGTCCTTGAGCTCCTCGGCCTTGCCCTTGAGGTTGTCCATCAGACCCATGACGCCTCACCGTTCCTCTCTGTCTCTCTCACAACGTCCGTCAGGGCGGAACCGTTCGCAACGGGACGGGTCGGCCGAAAGCGGGGATACCGGGGAAACCGGGTGCAACCGGCCGGGTCGTCGGCGGCCCGGCGTTCCCTGGCAGACTTGACCGGTGAGCAGCTCCACCACCGCCCAGTCCGCCCGCCCCCGCGTCGTGTCGGTCGTCGGCGCGACCGCCGCCGGAAAGTCCGACCTGGCCGTCGCCCTGGCCCGCGCCCTCGGCGGCGAGGTGATCAACACCGACTCGATGCAGCTCTACCGCGGCATGGACATCGGTACGGCCAAGCTCACCGAGGAGGAGCGCGGCGGCGTCCCGCACCACCTGCTGGACATCTGGGACGTCACCGAGGCCGCCAGCGTCGCCGAGTACCAGCGGCTGGCCCGGGCCGAGGTCGACCGCCTGCTCGCGGCCGGCCGCACCCCCGTGCTGGTCGGCGGCTCCGGCCTGTACGTCCGGGCGGCGATCGACGAGATGGAGTTCCCGGGCACCGACCCCGCGGTCCGGGCCCGGCTGGAGGAGGAGCTGGCGCAGGCCGGCCCGTACGCGCTGCACCGGCGGCTGGCGGAGCTGGACCCGGCCGCGGCCGAGGCGATCCTGACCGGCAACGGCCGGCGGATCGTCCGGGCGCTGGAGGTCATCGAGATCACCGGGCGGCCGTTCACCGCGAACCTGCCGAGCAACACGGCCGTGTACGACGCGGTGCAGATCGGCGTCGCCGTGCCGCGCCCCGAGCTGGACGAGCGGATCACCCTGCGGGTGGACCGGATGTGGCGGGCCGGGCTGCTCGACGAGGTGCGGGAGCTGGAGGAGGCCGGGCTGCGCGAGGGGCGCACCGCCTCCCGGGCGCTCGGCTACCAGCAGGTGCTCGACCAGTTCGCCGGCCTGTGCACGGAGGACGAGGCGCGCGCCGAGACGGTCCGGGCCACCAAGCGGTTCGCCCGCCGGCAGGAGTCCTGGTTCCGCCGGGACGACCGGATCCACTGGCTCGCCCGGCCGGCCGGCACCGACCCGGTGGAGCTGCTGGACCGCTCGCTGGAGCTGATCGACCGTCAGGAACCCGCCGCCCGGTAGGCGCTTTCCGGCCATCCGGCGGTGCAGTTGCGCGCGCAGAAGGCCGTGCAGGACGGCATGGCGGTCACGGCCGGATCACGTGATGGCCACGGATCACCCGTCGGCCCCGGTCAGGCCCGGAACGCCACTCTGGACATGCCATCATCGATGTCATAAGGGTCGGCCCGGGCGGGCCGACCGTGTCCGGCCGCGAGTCGCACTCGTGTCGAACTGTCAGGGGAGGCCGCGTGTCCACGGGTACCGGCCCCGATACCGGCCAGACTGCCAGGTCCGTCAAGGGCGCGCCCGGCAGCGGGGGCAGCGCCACCGCGCAGGCCGCCGGGCTCGACGCCTCGACGCCGCCCGACCTGCCGGTGCTGCCCGGCCTCGACGCGCCCACCTCCTACGCGGTCGCGCTGCCGGTCCTGGACACCAACGCCCCCGCCGGCGCGGTGCACGAGCGGGAGATCCGGCCGCGCCGCCGGCTCCGCTGGTGGCAGATCCTGCCGATCGCCCTGCTGGCCACCACCGGCTCGCTGATGTTCGCCTTCCCGCTGGCCTTCGGCTCGGCCGGGGCCGGCTCGGCGATGATCGGGATGCTCGGCCTGCTGCTCACCGCGGCCTCGCTCGGCTGGGGCGCGATGGCGGCCCGGCACGCGGGGTACAAGTGGCCCGGCCTGCCGCGCCGCGGCACCGGCGAGCGGGCCGGGTGGAAGGCGATCGTGATCTACACGCTGATCATGCTCGCCGCGTGCGCGCTGGCCCTGTGGCGGGTCGTCCGGCTCTCCGGCTGACGCGCCCGCCCGTCATCGGGCGGCCCCTCCTCGGTACCATCGGAAGGGTGACCGCATCCTCCGCGCAGCCCGTCGGCCTCCCCTTCCTCAAGGGGCACGGCACCCAGAACGACTTCGTCATCGTCCCCGACCCGGACGGCCGGCTGGCCATCGGCCCCGAGGCCGTGGCCGCGCTGTGCGACCGCCGGGCGGGCATCGGCGGCGACGGGCTGCTGCGCGTGGTGCGCTCCGCCGCCGACCCGGCGGCGGCCGACCAGGCCGACCTCGCCGAGTGGTTCATGGACTACCGCAACTCCGACGGCTCGATCGGCGAGATGTGCGGCAACGGCGTCCGGGTCTTCGCCCGCTACCTGGTCGAGGCCGGGCTGGCGAAGCCCGGCGAGCTGCCGGTGGCCACCCGGGCCGGCCTGCGGACCGTGCGGGTCGCCGAGGACGCCGAGGACGGCACGCCCGGCGAGATCACCGTCGACATGGGGCGCGCGCTGCTGCCCGGCCCGGACGGGATCGAGGTGGCGGTCGGCGGGCGCAGCTGGCCGGCCCTGAACGTGAACATGGGCAATCCGCACGCGGTCGCGTTCGTCGAGAGCCTGGAGCACGCCGGCGATCTGCGGACCGCGCCGCCGGTGAGCCCCGAGGGCGCCTACCCGGAGGGCGTCAACGTCGAGTTCGTGGTGGACCGCGGGCCTCGGCACGTCGCGATGCGGGTGCACGAGCGCGGCTCCGGCGAGACCCGCTCCTGCGGCACCGGCGCGTGCGCCGTCGCGGTGGCCGCCGCCCGGCGGGACGGCGCGGACCCCGCGGTCACCGGCGAGGCCGTGACCTACACGGTGGACGTGCTGGGCGGCCGGCTGACGATCACCGAGCACCCGGACGGCCGGGTGGAGAAGACCGGCCCGGCGGTCATCGTCGCCCGCGGCGAGCTGGACCCGTCCTGGTCGGCGCTGGTCCGGGGGGCCTGACCCACCGTCACCCGGCGGCGACCGCTCAGATGTGCGGGCCGGTCGCGGCCGGGCCGGCGTTTCCCCAATTCCTCCGGAATCGAATCCCCCCGTTCGGGTGATACCCATGACGGACGGGAAGCGGGGCCTCGCGGAACGTGCTCTGCTCGGTAGCATGGACCACCGGGTCGGCCCACGCCCCCGGTACTGCTGCCGGAGGTGCCGATGACCATCGAAGCCGGGCAGCCCCTGGCGGGGCAGCCGACGTCCGAACGGCAAGCCGGGCCCAGACGCCCGCTCGGCGGGTTGGGCCGGGCCGCGCTCGGCCGCGCCGGGCGCGCCGCGCTGCTGGCCACCGGCCGTCCGCCGGTTCCGGACGCCCTCGAACCACTGGTCCAGGCCCACCGCAGACACCATCCGCAGGCCGACCTCGGCCTGCTCGGGCGCGCGTACCGGCTGGCCGAGGCGAGCCACCGCGGCCAGAAGCGCAAGAGCGGCGAGCCGTACATCACCCACCCGCTGGCCGTCACCGTGATCCTGGCCCAACTCGGTGCCGGGACGACCACCCTGGTCGCCTCGCTGCTCCACGACACGGTCGAGGACACCGAGTTGACGCTGGAGCAGGTGGCCGAGGGGTTCGGGCCCGAAGTCGCCTATCTGGTCGACGGGGTGACGAAGCTGGAGAAGGTCGACTTCGGCGCGGCGGCCGAGGCGGAGACCTTCCGCAAGATGCTGGTCGCCACCGGGGACGACGTCCGGGTGATGGTCATCAAGCTCGCCGACCGGCTGCACAACATGCGCACCATCCGGCACATGAAGCCGGCCAGCCAGGTGCGGATCGCCAAGGTCACCCGGGACGTGCTGATCCCGCTGGCCGAACGGCTCGGGATCCAGGTGCTCAAGGCGGAGCTGGAGGACATCGTCTTCGCCACCCTGCACCCCGAGGAGCACACCCGCACCCGCGCCCTGCTCGGTCGGCACGAGACCGGGCCGGACACCCTGCTGGCGCCGTTCGCCGGGACGCTGGCCCGCCAGCTCGCCGAGGCCGGGATCGCCGCCGAGGTCACCGTCCGCCCCCGGCACTGCGTCTCGCTGCACCGGGTGCTGCTCAAGCGGGCCGCCGCCCCCGGGCCGGACGGCAAGCCGCAGGGGCCGCAGCCGGCCGACTTCGGACGGCTGCTGGTGGTGGTCGAGGAGAACGCCGACTGCTACGCGGTGCTCGGCGAGCTGCACACCTGCTGGACCCCGCTGCCGGGGGAGTTCAAGGACTTCGTGGCCGCGCCGAAGTTCAACCTCTACCAGTCCCTGCACACCGCGGTGGCGCTGGCCGGCGGCGCGGTGGTCGAGGTGCTGGTGCGCACCCGCCGGATGCACGAGGTCGCCGAGACCGGGGTGGTCGCGCTCGGCGACCCGCGCCAGCCCGGGACCGGCGGCGACCAGGGCCGGGACGAGCTGGACCGCACCGACCCGGCCCGGCCGGGCTGGCTCTCCCGCCTGCTGGAGTGGCAGCAGGAGACCCCGGACCCGGACGCCTTCTGGTCCGCGCTCACCGCCGACCTGGCCGGGGACCGCGAGATCACCGTGGTCACCGAGCGCGGCGAAACGCTTCAGCTCCGGGCCGGCGCCACCTGTGTGGACGCCGCCTACCTGCTCGGCGAGCAGACCGGCCACCGCTGCATCGGGGCCCGGGTGAACGGCCGGCTCGCCGCGCTCTCCACCGTGCTGCACGACGGCGACCGGGTGGCCATCCTCACCGAGGAGACCGCGGGACCGGCGCCCGAGTGGCTCGCGCACGCCCGCACCCCGGGTGCCCGGCTGGCCATCGAACGCTGGCTGGCCGACCACGCGCCGCGCCGCCCGGTGGTGCGCACCGGCCCGTCCGCCGGGCAGCCCGCGCCGCCGGACCGCCCGGTCGCGGCCGGCCGGCCCGCCGCCCCGGTCACCGTGGACGGCCGCCCCGGGGCGCCCGTCCGGCTGGCCCGCTGCTGCACCCCGGTGCCGCCGGACGAGATCGCCGGCTACCCGATCCGAGGCGGTGCGGTCGCCGTGCACCGGGCCTGCTGTCCGGCGGGGGAGCGGATGCGGGCCGACGGCCGGGCCGCCCTGGACGTCCGCTGGCGGCCCGGCGGCGCCCCGGCGGCCGGCTACCGGGCCACCCTGCGGGCCGAGGCGCTGAACCGGCCCCGGCTGCTGGCCGACCTCACGGCGGCGATCTCGGCGGAGGGCGTCGGGATCGTCTCGGCCGAGGTGGAGCCGCCCCAGGAGCTCCGGGTGCGGCACACCTACACCGTCGAGCTGCCGGACCCGGCCGCGCTGGCCGCCGTGCTGCGGGCCATGCTGCGGGTGTCCGGGGTGTACGACGTGGAGCGCCCGCACGCCCCGGCGGGCGGCGGCCCGGGCCGCGCCCCGCACACCCCGGCGGTCCGGGCGGCGGAGGACCCGGCGGCCGCCCCGGCGCCGGCGGAGGAAAACGGGATGACCGGCGCGCGCCCGGCGTGCGACCATCATGGGGAATTCACGGCCGGACCGCGGCGTTGACCGGGCGGAGGAGTCTCAGCCCGACCCGCGGCCCCGAGGGGTAGCTCACACCTCGCCCGAGTGGTAGACGGGGCGGCAGCTGGGCAGACTCCGGGTACGACCGTCCGTACGGTCGTGCGCAGGCCAACCGTTTCCAGCAGCCAAAGGACAGAATGACCTCCACGTTCGACACCCGCGACCACGCCGACGCCCCGCGCCGCTTCGACGGTCTGCGGGCGGAAGCCCTCATGGACGAGGACCGCGCGGCCATCGACGAGGACCGCGGCCACCACTACGACGGCGACCAGTACGACCGCAGCGAGCGCGCCGCGCTCCGTCGCGTCGCCGGCCTCTCCACCGAACTCCAGGACGTCACCGAGGTCGAGTACCGCCAGCTCCGACTGGAGCGCGTGGTGCTCGTCGGCGTCTGGACCGACGGCACGCTGGAGGAGGCGGAGAACTCGATGGCCGAGCTCGCCGCACTGGCCGAGACGGCCGGCTCCGAGGTGCTGGACGGCGTCATCCAGCGCCGCGACAAGCCCGACGCGGCCACCTACATCGGCTCCGGCAAGGCCCAGGAACTGCGCGACATCGTCGCCGCCACCGGGGCCGACACCGTGGTCTGCGACGGTGAGCTCACCCCGGGCCAGCTGATCCACCTGGAGGACGTGGTCAAGGTCAAGGTCGTCGACCGGACGGCCCTGATCCTGGACATCTTCGCCCAGCACGCCAAGTCCCGCGAGGGCAAGGCGCAGGTCTCGCTCGCCCAGATGCAGTACATGCTGCCGCGGCTGCGAGGCTGGGGCCAGTCGCTCTCCCGGCAGATGGGTGGTGGCGGCTCCGGCTCGTCCGGCGGCGGCATGGCCACCCGCGGTCCCGGTGAGACCAAGATCGAGACCGACCGGCGCCGGATCCGCGAGAAGATGGCGAAGCTCCGCAAGGAGATCGCCGACATGAAGAAGGGCCGCGACACCAAGCGCCAGGAGCGCAAGCGCCACCAGGTGCCGTCGGTGGCCATCGCCGGGTACACCAACGCCGGCAAGTCCTCCCTGCTCAACCGGCTCACCGGCGCGGGCGTGCTGGTGGAGAACGCGCTGTTCGCCACCCTCGACCCGACCGTGCGCCGGGCGCAGACCCCGAGCGGCCGGGTCTACACCCTGGCCGACACCGTCGGCTTCGTCCGGCACCTGCCGCACCACCTGGTCGAGGCGTTCCGCTCCACCATGGAGGAGGTCGCCGACGCGGACCTCATCCTGCACGTGGTGGACGGCTCGCACCCCGAGCCGGAGACGCAGCTGGCCGCCGTCCGCGAGGTCGTCGTCTCGGTCGACGCGCAGAACGTGCCGGAGATCGTGGTGATCAACAAGGCCGACGCCGCCGATCCGCACGTCCTGCAGCGCCTGCTGCGCCGCGAGCCGCACGCGATCGTGGTGTCGGCCCGCACCGGCGAGGGCATCGACGAGCTGCTCAGGCTCATCGACGACGAGCTGCCGCGCCCGGCCGTCGAGGTGCACGTGCTCGTCCCGTACACCCAGGGCGCGCTGGTGTCCCGGGTGCACGCCGAGGGCGAGCTGCTCGGTACCGAGCACACCGGCGAGGGCACCCTGCTGCACGCCAAGGTGCCGGCCGAGCTGGCCGCCGAGCTGGAGCACTTCGCGGTGGCGCTGACGCCGCGGGGCTGAGCCGCCGAGCCGTGCGAACGGGCCCCGGTTCCCTCCCGTGAGGGGGAACCGGGGCCCGTCCCGTGTCCGGCGACCGCCTCCTCGGCGGCTACTTCTTCTTCGAGATCCAGTCCAGGGCCTGCTTGGCGACCGTCTCCAGGTACGGCCCGCTCAGCGAGGTGTGCTCCTGGGTGCCGATCGAGGTGTTGGAGACCAGCGCGAGCTTGCCGTCCGGCATCGGCGCGAACCAGCCGCCGCCGCTGGAACCCTGGGTCATGTTGCAGCCGATGGTGAGCATCGACGGACGCTTCGGGTCGAAGGAGAGCCGGGTCGGCTTCCCGCCCTCGCACTTGTAGAGCTCCTGGCCGTCGAACGGCTTGTAGAGCGGGTAGCCGATCGCACTCACGGCGAGCTTGTCGCGCGGTGCGTCGAACCAGACCGGGACGGCCCCGCCGACCGTCTCCTCCAGCGACTTCCCGCTGTCGTTCTGATTGCTCACCCGCATGATCGCGAAGTCGTACTGGTTCGCCGCGTCACCGGTGCCGCCGCCCTCGACCAGCCACTGCGGCGAGGTCACCACGTCCTTGGCCCACCAGGTGCCGAGCGGTGCCAGCTCGGACAGCGGGGCCTTCTTGCCGCCGCTGGAGGCGCCCGAGTTGTTGTAGGCCGGGACGAAGACCAGGTCCTTGAAGTAGCTGCCGCCCTTGCCCGGGTGGACGCAGTGGCCGGCCGTCCAGACCAGGTTGCTCTTCCCCGGGTGCGCCGGGTCCTGGATCACGGTGGCCGAGCAGTTGCCGCGGCCGCCCTCGGCCGAGAAGAAGATCTTCCCGGAGGGCTGCTTGGTGTACGGGCGCGGCACCGGCACGGCCTTGACCAGCGGCGGCTCGGGATCGGTGACCCCGGCGTCGTCGGCGGGCTTGGCGGTCGGCGGCGCCGGGTCGGCGGGCTTGGAGTCGCCCATCTTGTCCGGGTTCCAGAAGTCCTTGACGATCGGGTTGTTGAAGACGTGCTTGGACGCCCAGTTGTCCCAGTCCTCGAACTTCCACTTCGTCAGGTCGTCCCAGCTCTTCGGCAGGCCTTCCAGCAGGCCGGTCGGCAGGCCCGAGGGCAGGGTGATGCCGCCGATCACGCCACTGCCGCCCCCCGCGGCGGTGGCGGAGGCGGACGCGCCGCCGGAGGGCGGCGGCGCGGCGGTGCCGCCGCCCGAAGGCCCGTCCGGGCCGCAGGCGGTGACGGCGAGCAGGGTCCCCGCGGCGAGGAGCGCCGCCGCGGCTGACCGGTGGATCGCTGGCATGGTGCTGTCCCCCTGGGTAGTTCGGTGTGGGCGGCGGACCGCCGTTCTGGAGTCTGCCACTGGTGATCTGGACGGCCCCGGGCGGCCCCGGGTTCCGGATCCGGGAGAGGGTCACCGATCCGTGACGCGGGGAGCGGCGGGCGCCCCGCATGACGGGCCCGCGTTCGCCCCGGGGCGTGGACAATCACCGTTCTTCACCCGGACGAGTGAGCGGTCCTTGTGATCACCCCTCAGGGATAGGTAACCCTTACCTGACGCGACGGTGCGAGCGCGCGCCAGTTCCCTCCACCCCCTGCGCGTCGGCACTCCACGCGCACCAAGGAGCAGCATTGAGCACCGCCCTGACCGGAGCCCCGGTCCACTTCCCGGCCCCCCGCCCCGCCCCCACCGCGACCACCACGGGCCCGGCCCCTGCGCCGTCCGACCGGCTGCTCCACCCGGACCCGTCCGTCGCGGCCGAGCAGGCCGCCCTGGAGGCCCTGCTGCGCTGCTGGGCCCGCGAGACCGGCGCCGCCCCCGGCCCCGACGGGTACCTGCGGATCGCCGTCCTGGGCGGCGCCGCCCGGCTCTCCGCGCCGGTCCGGCACTGGTCGCCGGCCGGCTGGCACCGCTTCGGCCCGGCCACCCTCGCGGCCGGCGGGGCCGACGCGGTGGGGGACTTCGCCGACGCCCCGGTGGACTCCGTCACCGCCGCCGCCCTGCTCGCCGCCGCGGCCGCCGACCGGCCGGACCCCGGACAGGTCGCCGACCTCGCCGCCCGGGTCGCCGACTCGGTCGTCCGCACCGCCGACATCCTCGCCCACCACCGCGCCGCCACCGCCCCGGTGCCCGGCGGCCCCGAGCGCTCGGAGTTCCTCGCCGCCGAGCAGTCCCTGCTGCTCGGGCACCCGATGCACCCCACCCCGAAGAGCCGCGACGGCCTCGGTCCCGCCCAGAGCGCCGCCTACTCGCCCGAACTGCACGGCTCCTTCCAGCTGCACTGGTACGCCGTCGACCGCGACCTGCTCGCCGCCGGCTCCGCCGCCCCCGAGGCCGCCGACCGGATCACCGCCCGGCTGCTCGACGACCCCGCGCTGCTGCCGCCCGGCACGGCCGCCCTGCCGCTGCACCCCTGGCAGGCCCGAGAACTCGCCCACCGCCCGGCCGTCGCCGAGCTGCTCGCCGGGGGCCTGCTGCACGATCTCGGCCCGGCCGGCGACCCCTGGTACCCCACCTCCTCGGTGCGCACCGTCTACCGGCCCGGCACCCCGTGGATGCTCAAGCTCTCGCTGGGCCTGCGGATCACCAACTCCCGCCGGGAGAACCTCCGCAAGGAGCTGCACCGCGGCCTGGAGATGCACCGGCTGCTGGAGAGCGGCCTCGCCGCCGAGTGGCGGGCCGCCCACCCCGGCTTCGACATCGTCCGCGACCCCGCCTGGATCGGCGTCGACCACCCAGGGCTCGGCGACCCGGGCGGCCTGGACACCGTGCTGCGCGCCCAGCCCTTCGCCCCGGGGGAGCGCGCCTACTGCGTGGCCGGCCTGGTCGCCGAGCGGCCGCACGGCGTCCGCGGCGGCGACCCCGTCCCCTCCAGGCTCGGCGACCTGCTGCGCGCGCTCGCCGCCCGCACCGGCCGCCCGCTGCCCACGGTGGCCGCCGAATGGTTCCTGCGCTACCTGGACGCCGTCGTGCTGCCGGTCCTCTGGCTGGACGGCACGGCCGGCATCGCCCTGGAGGCCCACCAGCAGAACAGCCTGGTGCTGCTGGACGCCGACGGCTGGCCGGAGGGCGGCCGCTACCGCGACAACCAGGGCTACTACTACCGGCGGAGCGCCGCCGACCGGCTCACCGCCCGGCTGCCCGGCCTCGGCGCGCAGAGCGACACCTTCCTCGACGACCCGGTGATCGACCACCACTTCGCCTACTACCTGGGCATCAACCACGTTCTCGGGCTGGTCGGCGCGCTCGGCTCCCAGCAGCTCGCCGACGAGGCCGTCCTGCTGGCCGCGCTCCGCCGCTTCCTGACCGGGCCCGCCGCCACCGCCACCGGCTCCGCGCTGCCCGGCCTGCTGCTGGACGCGCCGACCCTGCCCTGCAAGGCCAATCTGCTCACCCGGATCCAGGGCCTGGACGAGCTGGTCGGCCCGGTCGCCACCCAGTCCGTGTACGTCGACATCCCCAACCCGGTGGCCGGCGCGTGAGCGGCCCCGGTGGTGCGGACCCCGGTGCGGACCCGGCCGGGTGGGGCGCCATGCCCACCGCCGCCGGGGAGTTCCGGCTGCGCGCCGTCCGGCTCCCGGCCGACCTCGGCCTGCTCACCGGCTGGATGAACGACCCCGAGGTCGCCGCCTTCTGGGAGCTGGCCGGACCACCCGCGGTCACCGAGCGGCACCTGCGCGGCCAACTCGGCGGCGACGGGCACAGCCTGCCCTGCCTCGGCCTGCTCGACGGCACCCCGATGAGCTACTGGGAGGTCTACCGCGCGGACCTCGACCCGCTCGCCGGGCACTACCCGGCCCGGCCCCACGACACCGGCCTCCACCTGCTGCTCGGCCCCGCCGGCAGCCGCGGCCGGGGCCTCGGCACCGCCCTGCTCGCCGCCCTGGCCGACCGCGTCCTGCGCGAACGGCCGTGCTGCGAACGGGTGGTCGCCGAACCCGACGTCCGCAACCGGCGCTCCGTCCGCGCCTTCCGGCGGGCCGGCTTCCGGCTCGCCGCCGAACTCGACCTGCCCGGCAAGCGGGCCGCCCTGATGGTCCGCGACCGCACCCCGCACCCCGCCTAGGACTGCACCCGCCCCATGGACACCTCAGCACCCCCGCCCGGGCCCTACGACCTGCTCGGCGTCGGCATCGGCCCGTTCAACCTCTCGCTCGCCGCGCTCGCCGAGCCCGTCCCCGGCCTGCGCACCCTCTTCTGCGACCGGCGCCCGGAGTTCCGCTGGCACCCCGGGATGCTCGTCGACGGCGCCCGGATGCAGGTGCCGTTCCTCGCCGACCTGGTCTCGCTGGTCGATCCGACCAACCCGTGGTCCTTCCTCAACCACCTGCGCGAGCAGGACCGGCTGTTCCCGTTCTACTTCACCGAGCGCTTCCAGCTCACCCGCCGCGAGTACGACCACTACTGCCGCTGGGCCGCCGAGCGGCTCGCCAACTGCCGCTTCGGCACCGAGGTCACCGCCCTGCACTGGTCCGGCGACCGGTACCGGGCCGAACTGCGGGAGAGCGCCACCGGGCGGGTGCGCACCGTCGAGGCGCGCAACGTCGTGCTCGGCGTCGGCACCCTGCCCGTGCGGCCCGCGGCCTTCGCCGCCCTCGACGGCCACCCGCGGGTCTTCCACTCCGCCGACTACCTGGACCGGCACGAGGGCCTGGCCGGGGCCCGGGACATCACCGTCGTCGGCAGCGGGCAGTCCGGCGCCGAGGTCTTCCTGGACCTGCTGCGCCGCCACGACGGCGACGGCGTCCGGCTGCGCTGGCTCACCCGCACCCGGGCGCTCGCGCCGATGGAGTACTCCAAGCTCGGCCTGGAGCACTTCACCCCCGACTACACCCGGTACTTCCACGGTCTGCCCGGGGGCGTGCGGGACGGCCTGGTGGAGGCCCAGTGGCAGCTGCACAAGGCCGCCTCCGCCGAGACCCTCGCCGAGATCCACGACCACCTCTACGCCCGCACCGTCGGCCGGCCGGTCGGTGACGCGCCGGTCGAGATCACCCCCGGAACCGCCGTGACCGCGGCCCGCTCCGGCCCCTGCGGCGGGTTCGAACTCGACTGCCGGCACACCGACTCCGGGACCGGGCACGTGCTGCGCACCGATGCCGTGGTGCTCGCCACCGGCTACCGGGCCGCCCGCCCGGCCGCCCTGGAACCGCTCGCCCACCTCGTCGACTGGGACGCCGCCGGCCGCTACCGGGTCGACCTCGACCACCGGGTGGCCACCCTGCCGGAGGTCACCGGCGGGCTGTACGTGCAGAACGGCGAGCTGCACACCCACGGGGTGGGCGCCCCCGACCTCGGCCTCGGCGCCCACCGGGCCGCGGTGATCCTCAACGCCGTCACCGGGCGGACCGTCCACCGGCTGCCCCGGCGCACCGCCTGGACCGGCTTCGCGCCGCCCGCCCCCGGCTCAGCCCCCACCCCGGCCCCCGCCCCCGCACCCGTGCCCGAGCCCGTCACCGCACCCGCCCTTTCCCGACCCCAGGAGCCGACCCGTGCCGCAACCGCCGGCCGCTGAACCGCCGCTGTACCTGCCGCCGCAGCTCACCGCCGGGCACTGGCAGCGGGCCGGCCGCGCACTGCTGGCCAAGATGCTGGGCGAGTTCGCCTACGAGGAGCTCGTCACCCCCGTCGAGACCGGTTCCCCCGGCGCGTACGTGCTCAAGCTGCCCGGGGCCGAGTACCGCTTCACCGCCCGGCGCGGCGCCTACGACAGCTGGCACGTCGACCCCGGCTCGGTCGGCTGCGACTCGCCCGAGGGGGCCGACCCGCTGCGCTTCCTCGCCCACGCCCGGCACGTCCTCGGCCTGCGCGGCGAGACCACCGGCCACCTGCTGCGCGAACTCACCGCCACGCTGACCGCCGACGCCCACCTGCTCGCCACCGGGCTCACCGCCGCCGAGCTCGCCGACCTCGGCCACACCGAGCTGGAGGGCCGGCAGGGCGGCCACCCGTGGATCGTCCCCAACAAGGGCCGGATCGGCTTCTCCGCCGCCGACGCCGCCCGCTGGGCGCCGGAGGCCCGCACCCCGCGCCCGCTGCCCTGGATCGCCGTCCACCGCCGGCTCGCCGAGTACCGGGGCGTGGCCGGCCTCGCCGACCCCGCGCAGCTGTACCGCCGCGAACTCGACGACCCGGACGCGCTGCGCGCCCCGCTCGGCGCCGCCGCCGACGACTACCTGCTGCTGCCGGTCCACCCCTGGCAGTGGGACGAGACGGTGCTGCCGCTGTTCGCCCCGTGGATCGCCTCCGGCGAGATCGTGCCGCTCGGCACCGACGGCGACCTCCGGCTGCCCCAGCAGTCGATCCGCTCGTTCTTCAACGAGAGCCGCCCGGAGCGCTGCACCGTCAAGCTGCCGCTCGCCATCCTCAACACCCTGGTCTGGCGCGGACTGCCCACCGAGCGCACGCTGGCCGCGCCCGCCGTCACCGCCTGGATCCACGGGCTGCGCGACGCCGATCCGTTCCTGCGCGACGAGTGCCGGGTGGTGCTGCTCGGCGAGATCGCCTCCGTCACCGTCGACCACCCGCTCTACCGGGAGCTGCCGGAGGCCCCGTACCAGTACAAGGAGCTGCTCGGCGCGATCTGGCGCGAGCCGCTCGGCCCCGCCCTCGCGCCCGGCGAGCGGGCCCGCACCCTGGCCGCGCTGCTCCAGACCGGCCGCGACGGGCGGCCGCTCGCCGCCGAGCTGATCGCCCGCTCCGGGCTCGCCCCCGTCGAGTGGACCGCCCGGCTGTTCGCCGCGATGCTGCCGCCGCTGCTGCACTTCCTCTACCGGTACGGGCTGGTGTTCTCCCCGCACGGCGAGAACGCCGTCGTCGTCTTCGACGAGCGGGACGTGCCGGTCCGGCTGGCGGTCAAGGACTTCGTCGACGACGTCAACCTCAGCGACCAGGACCTGCCGGAGCTGCGCGGCCTGCCCGCCGAGGTGGACGCGGTGCTGCTGCGCGAGGACCCGCAGGGCCTGTGCCAGTTCCTGCACTCCGGGCTGTTCATCGGCGTGTACCGCTTCCTGGCGCCGCTGCTGGAGGCGCGGACCGGTCTGCCGGAGGCGGAGTTCTGGGCGCTGCTGCGCGCCGAGGTGCTGCGCCACCAGGCGCGCTTCCCGGAACTCGCCGACCGGTTCGCGCTGTTCGACCTGTTCCGGCCGCGGATCGACCGGCTCTGCCTGAACCGCAACCGGCTGCTGCTGGACGGCTACGGGGACCGCCCGCACCGCCCGCACGCCGCCCGGCACGGCACCGTGCCCAACCCGCTCGCCGGGGACGGGCCGGCGCCGCTGCCCGGACAGCGCGACCGGATTGTCACCCCCGCCCCGTAGGCTGGGTGGGTCATGACGAACGACTCCGAATCCCAGCTCCCCGCCGAGGACGCCGACCCGGCCGGGAGTTCCGCGGACGCCCCGGTCGAGGCCGTCCCCCGCTCCCGCGTCCCCGAGCTGCTGCACGCCGCGGTCGCGGCCGTCGGCGGCGTCGAGCGCCCCGGCCAGCTCCGGATGGCCGAGGCCGTCGCCGACGCCGTCGACCACGACGAGCACCTGCTGGTGCAGGCCGGCACGGGCACCGGAAAGTCCCTCGCCTACCTGGTGCCGGCGCTCGCCCACGGGGACCGCGTGGTGGTCGCCACCGCCACCCTGGCGCTGCAACGCCAGCTCGTCGAGCGGGACTTGCCGCGCACCGTGGACGCGCTCCATCCGGTGCTGCGGCGCCGCCCGCTGTACGCGATGCTCAAGGGCCGCTCCAACTACCTGTGCCTGCACCGGGCCAACGAGGGCACCCCGAGCGACGAGGGCGAGGGTCTGTTCGACCCGGTCGAGGCGCTGGGCGGGCCGGCCGGCAAGCTCGGCCAGGAGGTGCTCCGGCTGCGCGACTGGGCGGACGAGACGGAGACCGGCGACCGGGACGACATGAGCCCGGGCGTCTCCGACAAGGCCTGGGCGCAGCTGTCGGTCACCTCCAAGGAGTGCCTGGGCGCCAGCCGCTGCGCGTACGGGCAGGAGTGCTTCGCCGAGAAGGCGCGCGAGCGGGCCAAGCTCGCCGACGTGGTGGTCACCAACCACGCGATGCTCGCGATCGACGCGATCGAGGGCGCGCCGGTGCTGCCCGAGCACGGGCTGCTGATCATCGACGAGGCCCACGAGCTGGTCAACCGGGTCACCGGCGCGGCCACCGCCGAGCTGACCGTCGGCGCCGTGAACCGGGCGGTCAAGCGGGCCGCCCGGCTCGCCAACGAGAAGGCCGTGGACGCGCTGCAGGCCGCCGCCGAGAACTACCACGGCCTGATGGAGACCGCCCAGCCCGGCCGGGTCGAGGAGCTGCCCGAGTACCTCGGGTACGCCGTGACCTCGATCCGGGACGCCGCCCGGCAGGTGATCACCTCGCTCGGCGAGACCAGGGACAAGGCGCTCAGCGACGAGGACGCCGTCCGCAAGCAGGCGATGGCCTCCGCCGAGGCACTGCACGAGACCGCCGACCGGCTGCTCCAGGACTCCGAGTACGACGTGGTCTGGATCGAGCGCAGCGACCGCTACGGGCTGGGCACCGCCTCGCTGCGGGTCGCCCCGCTCAGCGTCTCCGGGCTGCTGCGGGAGGGCCTGTACAAGGAGCGCTCGGTGGTGCTCACCTCGGCCACCCTCAAGCTCGGCGGCGACTTCAACGGCGTGGCCGCCTCGGTCGGCCTGCCGTCCGAGACCCGGCTGCCGGACGTCCGCACCCCGGGCGACAATCCGGAGGCGGCGGGCGTCGGCTTCGGCGACGAGCCGGTGCCGCACTGGCGGGGGATCGACGTCGGCTCGCCGTTCAAGTACCCCAAGCAGGGCATCCTGTACGTCGCCAGGCATCTGGCCGACCCCGGGCGGGATCCCGAACGGCCGGACATGCTGGACGAGTTGGCCGAGCTGATCGGCGCGGCCGGCGGGCGGACGCTCGGTCTGTTCTCCTCGATGCGCGGCGCCCAGACGGCCGCCGAGGCGATGCGGGAGCGGCTGGACCACCGGATCCTGCTCCAGGGGGAGGACACCCTGGGCGAGTTGATCCGCGAGTTCGCCTCGGACGCGACCACCTGCCTGTTCGGCACGCTGTCGCTCTGGCAGGGCGTGGACGTGCCCGGTTCGGCCTGCCAGCTGGTGGTGATGGACCGGATCCCGTTCCCGCGGCCGGACGACCCGCTGATGAGTGCCCGGCAGAAGGACGTCGAACAGCGCGGCGGGAACGGGTTCATGGCCGTCGCGGCCACCCATGCGGCGCTGCTGATGGCGCAGGGCGCGGGCCGGCTGGTGCGCGCCTCGGACGACCGCGGCGTGGTGGCGGTGCTCGACCCGCGGGTGGAGACCAAGCGGTACGGCGGCTTCTTCCGCTCCTCGATGCCGGAGTTCTGGTACACCACGGACCGCAACCAGGTGCGCCGCTCGCTGGCGGCGATCGACGCCTCGGCGGCGCCGGTGCGACCGGTGGTGAAGCGGGGCTGAGCCGGGCCGGGACCGGGCCGGAGGGGCTCCACGCGGTGAGCGGGGAGCCCCTTCCTCGGGGGCCGGGCTCCGGACGGGTGCAGGCCGCCGTCAGAGGCGGCGCAGGACGGCGACGACCTTGCCCAGGATGGTCGCGTTGTCGCCGTTGATCGGCTCGTAGGCCGGGTTGTGCGGCATCAGCCAGATCCGGCCGTCCTCGCGCTTGAGGCGCTTGACGGTGGCCTCGCCGTCGATCATCGCGGCCACGATGTCGCCGTTCTCGGCGACCGGCTGGCGGCGGACGGTCACCCAGTCGCCGTCGCAGATGGCCGCCTCGATCATCGAGTCGCCGCGCACGGTGAGCGCGAACAGCTCGCCCTCGCCGACCAGCTGGCGCGGCAGCGGGAAGACGTCCTCGACCGTCTGCTCGGCCAGGATCGGCCCGCCGGCGGCGATCCGGCCCACCAGCGGCACGTACGAGGTGGAGGGGCGGCCGGCCGTCTCGGCGGTGTTCGGCCGGGCCACCTCGACGCCGCGGACCTCGTAGGCGCGCGGGCGGTGCGGGTCCCGGCGGAGGAAGCCCTTGCGCTCCAGCGCCATCAGCTGGTGGGCCACCGAGGAGGTGCTGGAGAGACCGACGGCCTGGCCGATCTCGCGCATCGACGGCGGGTAGCCGCGCCGCTGGACCGAATCCCGGATGACCTCGATCACCCGGCGCTGGCGCTCGGTGAGGCCGGCCTCGTCGGTGCGGATGCCGGGTGGACGGCCGGGCGCCGAGCGGGTCGGGGCGGGGTGGGCGTCGTCCAGTACGGGTGAGTGCTCGATGGGCTGGTCCGGAACGCGGCCGACGCCGGAAAGGCCCGGGCCCGGGGAGCGGTGGTCTTCGCTACGGTCCATGCTGCTGTCCACACTCTGCTGATTCGTGGTGCGCTGCCCCACCTTGAGCTGGGAGTGTTCCTGCACCGGGATGGTGTTGCTTTCGACGGTGTTCACGGCGGCCCCTCTCGACGGCTGTCCTCTCCTTTTTCCAGCCCAACGCACCTCGTATCGAAAGGTTGCGCCAAACACACGTTCGAGTGAATTATTCGGGAGTTGGCTGACTCGATCAAGGCTTTGTTGTACATCGATTAAATGTTCGATCCGAAGGCGTCCCGGGAATCTTAGTCCGGGTCGACACGCCCGTGGGTCTACTTCCGTCACAGACCTAGATGTAGTGGCTACAGTCCTCTCCGTGGCCCAGTACTTGTGGTCGAGGCCTCAAGATCGGGTTGCTACCAGCGCCCCGGGATCGCATAGACTCGACCAGTCCGCACGTCCTGCCAGGGAGGGATCCTCAGGTGCACTGCCCCTTCTGCCGGCACTCCGACAGCCGCGTCGTCGACAGCCGGACCACCGAGGACGGCAGCTGCATCCGCCGTCGTCGGCAGTGCCCGGACTGCGGCCGCCGCTTCACCACGGTGGAGACGGCCGCCCTGATGGTCATCAAGCGCAGCGGCGTCACCGAGCCGTTCTCCCGGGAGAAGGTCATCTCCGGCGTCCGCAAGGCCTGCCAGGGCCGCCCGGTCACCGAGGACGCCCTCGCCCAGCTCGGCCAGCGGGTCGAGGAGTGCGTGCGGGCCACCGGCAACGCCGAGCTCACCACGCATGACGTGGGGCTGGCCATACTCGGCCCGCTCAAGGAGCTCGACGTGGTCGCGTACCTGCGCTTCGCCAGCGTCTACCAGGCGTACGACGGACTGGAAGACTTCGAGGCCGCCATCGCGGAACTCCGCGCCGAGCGGCCCGTCCCCGAGGCGGACGGCACTCCGGTGCCCGTCGCCGCCGCCGCGCCCTAGCCGGCCCGGCCCCTTCACCGGCCCCTTCCGGGGCCGGCAGCACCCCCCGGCCCCCGCAAGGGCCGACGTGTGCCCGAAAACGGCGCACAGACCATGACAAACCGTGCGCGGTCGGCGAGGACTCCCGCCTGCCCGCACACCGGAAGAGCGAACCAGTCGTGCCCGGATTTTTCGGGGCACTCCGGGCGTTTGCCCAACCAGGAGGAGGAACAGAAGTGACAGACACCACGAGCGGTTCCGCACGCGGGTCGAAGTCCGACAAGGCGGCGGCCAAGGGCGGCGCCGGCAAGGCCCCCAAGGGCGGTCTGCGGATCGGGCGCATCTACACCACTCCTGGCGTGCACCCGTACGACGAGGTCCGCTGGGAGCGTCGCGACGTCGTCATGACCAACTGGCGCGACGGCTCGATCAACTTCGAGCAGCGCGGCGTCGAGTTCCCCGACTTCTGGTCGGTGAACGCCGTCAACATCGTCACGTCCAAGTACTTCCGCGGCGCGGTCGGCACCCCGCAGCGCGAGTGGAGCCTCAAGCAGATCATCGACCGGGTGGTGCTGACCTACCGCGCCGCCGGTGAGAAGAACGGCTACTTCGCCACCCCGGAAGACGCCGAGGTGTTCGAGCACGAGCTGACCCACGCCCTCCTCCACCAGGTGTTCAGCTTCAACTCGCCGGTCTGGTTCAACGTCGGCACCAAGCAGCCCCAGCAGGTCTCCGCCTGCTTCATCCTGTCCGTCGATGACTCCATGGAGTCGATCCTCGACTGGTACAAGGAAGAGGGCATGATCTTCAAGGGCGGCTCCGGCGCCGGCCTGAACCTCTCCCGGATCCGCTCCAGCAAGGAACTGCTGTCCTCCGGCGGCAACGCCTCCGGCCCGGTCTCCTTCATGCGCGGCGCCGACGCCTCCGCCGGCACCATCAAGTCCGGTGGCGCCACCCGCCGCGCGGCCAAGATGGTCGTCCTCGACGTCGACCACCCGGACGTCGAGGCCTTCATCGAGACCAAGGTGAAGGAGGAGGAGAAGATCCGCGCCCTGCGCGACGCGGGCTTCGACATGGACCTCGGCGGGGACGACATCACCTCCGTCCAGTACCAGAACGCCAACAACTCGGTCCGCGTCAGCGACGAATTCATGACCGCCGTCGAGAACGGCACCGAATTCGGCCTGCGCGCCCGGATGACCGGCGAGGTCATCGAGACCGTCGACGCGAAGAAGCTCTTCCGCAAGATGGCCGAGGCCGCCTGGGCCTGCGCCGACCCCGGCATCCAGTACGACTCCGTCATCAACCACTGGCACACCTGCCCGGAGTCCGGCCGGATCAACGCGTCCAACCCCTGCTCCGAGTACATGCACCTGGACAACTCCAGCTGCAACCTCGCCTCGCTCAACCTGATGAAGTTCCTCCGCGACGACGACTCGTTCGACGCCGGGACCTTCGCCAAGGTCGTCGAGCTGGTCATCACCGCGATGGACATCTCCATCTGCTTCGCGGACTTCCCGACCGAGAAGATCGGCGAGACCACCCGCGCCTACCGCCAGCTGGGCATCGGCTACGCCAACCTCGGCGCCCTGCTGATGGCCACCGGCCACGCGTACGACAGCGAGGGCGGCCGCGCCCTGGCCGGCGCCATCACCTCGCTGATGACCGGCACCGCCTACCGCCGCGGCGCCGAACTGGCCGGAGTCGTCGGCCCGTACGACGGCTACGCCCGCAACGCCGCCCCGCACCAGCGGGTCATGAAGCAGCACGCGGACGCCTCGAAGGCCGCCGTCTCCTTCGACGACCTGGACGCCCCGGTCTGGGCCGCGGCCACCGAGACCTGGAACGACGTGCTCCGGGTCGGCGCGCAGAACGGTTTCCGCAACGCCCAGGCCTCGGTGCTCGCCCCGACCGGCACCATCGGCCTGATGATGGACTGCGACACCACCGGCGTGGAGCCGGACCTCGCGCTGGTCAAGTTCAAGAAGCTGGTCGGCGGCGGCTCGATGCAGATCGTCAACGGCACCGTCCCGCGCGCCCTGAAGCGCCTCGGCTACCAGGACGAGCAGATCGAGGCGGTCGTCGCCCACATCTCCGAGCACGGCAACGTGGTCGACGCGCCCGGCCTGAAGACCGGGCACTACGAGGTCTTCGACTGCGCCATGGGCGAGCGCTCCATCTCCCCGATGGGTCACGTCCGGATGATGGCCGCGATCCAGCCGTGGATCTCCGGCGCCATCTCCAAGACGGTGAACATGCCGTCCTCCGCGACCGTCGAGGACGTCGAGGAGATCTACTTCGAGGCCTGGAAGATGGGCGTCAAGGCGCTCGCCATCTACCGCGAGAACTCGAAGGTCGGCCAGCCGCTCTCGGCCAAGAAGAAGGACGAGAAGGCCGAGGAGGCCCCGGCCGCCGCGGTCGAGAAGGTCGTCGAGTACCGCCCGGTCCGCAAGCGCCTGCCCAAGGGCCGCCCGGGCATCACCACCTCCTTCACGGTCGGTGGCGCCGAGGGCTACATGACCGCCAACTCCTACCCGGACGACGGCCTCGGCGAGGTCTTCCTGAAGATGTCCAAGCAGGGCTCGACCCTCGCGGGCATGATGGACGCCTTCTCCATCGCCGTCTCGGTCGGCCTCCAGTACGGCGTGCCGCTGGAGACCTACGTCGCGAAGTTCACCAACATGCGCTTCGAGCCGGCCGGTCTGACCGACGACCCGGACGTGCGGATGGCGCAGTCGATCGTCGACTACATCTTCCGCCGCCTGGCGCTGGACTTCCTGCCGTTCGAGACCCGCTCGGCGCTCGGCATCCACTCCGTCGAGGAGCGCCAGCGCCACCTGGAGACCGGGTCCTACGAGCCGCTGGAGGCCGAGGAGCTGGACACCGAGACGCTCGCCCAGTCGGCTCCGGTGGCCCCCGCGGCCAAGCCGGCCGCCGCTCCGGCCCCGGCGCCGAAGGCGACCCCGGCCCAGGCCCACAACTCGACCGAGCTGATCGAGATCCAGCTGGGGCTGAACGCCGACGCGCCGCTCTGCTTCTCCTGCGGTACCAAGATGCGCCGCGCCGGCAGCTGCTACCTCTGCGAGGGCTGCGGCTCCACCAGCGGCTGCAGCTGAGCGAGGCCCGCACCTCCTGCTGAGGTGAGCCACCGCTGAAGGCGGGGCGAGGACATGACGTCCTCGCCCCGCCTTCTCGGTTTTCGGCGTCAGGGAGGGGGACGACGCCCGGGCGCTGGCGGCGATCGGGGTGGACCTGGGCGCGGGGCGCGAGGCGGTGGAGTCCGTGTTCGGGGCCGGGGCCCTGGACGCGCCGTCCGAGGAGGAGCCGCGGCGGCGCGGGTGGTTCCGGTC
Organism: Kitasatospora sp. NPDC057692; assembly: GCF_042799475.1. Classification (NCBI taxonomy): domain Bacteria; kingdom Bacillati; phylum Actinomycetota; class Actinomycetes; order Kitasatosporales; family Streptomycetaceae; genus Kitasatospora; species Kitasatospora sp. NPDC057692. Next base: position 54,856 of record NZ_JBHVIV010000061.1, read on the forward strand.
CGAGGGCCGGGCGGGCCGCAGTCCGTTCACCGCGCGGGGGAGGAAGGTGCTGGAGCTGTCGCTGCGCGAGTCGCTGCGGTTGAAGTCCGGTCACATCGCGGTGGGTCACCTGGTGCTCGGCCTGCTGCGCGAGGGCGAGGGGCTGGGGGCGCGGGTGATCGCCGAGCACGGCCTGGACTTCGCCGCCGTCCGGCGTGCCGTGGAGGTGGCGATGGGGTGAAGGGCGCGGGGGTGGACCGGTATACGGAGCGTTGCTGAAGGAGACTGACCGTCAACTTGTCGGTTGAGCAAATCGTCTGAATGGATATGATCGGCCGACTGCGTGAACCGAAATGCCGCCCGGAGACGTTTCATGACGTCGGCCGGGCGGTCGCGCATTCGCCCGACTTCTGCCGAGGACACCGCACCGATGACAGAACCCACCAGCCCCGACGGCGGGCCGCGCCGCCGACCCGACGTGCGGACCAAGGCGCTGACGGCGGCGGCCGCCCTGTTGGCGGCGGTGGCCGGGCCGGTCGGGGTGATGCGGGCGATCGACGCTGAGCAGCCGCTGACCGCGGCCGCCGTGGCGGCGGTCACCGCGCTCTGGCTGATCGCCGTCTGGCAGGCCGGGACGGCCACCGAGCGGGCCCGGCGGCTGGAGACCGAGCTGGTCGGGCAGGACGACGACGCCATGACGGCGCTGATCGTCGCCGGGGCGGCCAAGCAGGCCGAGACGGCCGCCAAGGCGCGGGCCGCCGCCGCGGAGGCCGAGCGGGACGAGGTCCGGGCCGCGCTCGGACGGGCCGAGGCGGAGGTCACGGCCGCCCGCGCGGAGGCGGCCCGGGCCCGGGCGGAGGCCGAGACGGCCCGCGCCGAGCAGGCCGTCCTGGAGCGGCTGGCCGACGAGGTGCTGCCGGAGGTGGCGAAGCGGCTGCGCACCGGCGCGACCGTGGACAGCGCGCTGGCCGCCCACCGCGAGCACCCCCAGCACGCGCTGCTGCGCGCCGTCGCCGAGGAGATCGGCCGCGGCGAGCGGCTGCGGGCCGCCGCGCTGGCGGTCTGCGCGACCGCCGCCGGCCGGGTCCAGGCGCTCGCCACGAGCATGCACGCCGAGCTGCGCGAGATGCAGCACCGGCACGACGAGGAGGTCCTCGGCGACCTGCTGAGCCTGGACCACGCCACCGCGCAGGCGGGCCGGATGGCCGACAGCATCGCGGTGCTCACCGGCGCCCGCTCCGGCCGGCGCTGGGGCAGGCCGATCCCGGTGGAGTCGGTGCTGCGCGGCGCGCTCGGCCGGATCGGCGCCTACCAGCGGGTGCGGCTGCACAACGCGAGCACGGCCGCGGTGGCCGGGTTCGCGGCCGAGGGTGTGATGCACGCGCTGGCCGAACTGCTGGACAACGCGACCAACTTCTCCGCTCCGCCGGCCGAGGTGCACGTCTACGTCGAGGAGGTGCCGGCCGGTCTGGCGATCACCGTCGAGGACAGCGGCCTGGGCCTGAGCGACAGCTGGCTGCGCCGTGCCGAACGGGCCGTCTCGGCGGAGCCGCTGGACCTCACCACACTGTCGGCGGGCACCCGGATCGGCCTCGCGGTGGTCGGCGTGCTGGCCCGCAAACACGGCCTGCAGATCTCGTTCCGGCCGTCGGCGCGCGGCGGCACCGGCGTGGTGGTGCTGATCCCGCAGCAGCTGATCACCCACCCCGCCCCGACGTCCGCGCCGGTGCCCGCTGCCGCGGCCGTTCCCGCCGAGCGGGCCGCGCGCCCCGCGCTCACCCCCGCCCGCCCGGCGCCGTCCGCGCCCGCCGCACCCGCTCCGGCCCCCGCCGCGCGGGTGACGGACAGCGGACTGCCGCAGCGC
>NZ_JBHVIV010000062.1:0-55698 GCF_042799475.1 Kitasatospora sp. NPDC057692
CCGTCGGCCGGATCAGGTGATGTCGTCCATCTGCTCGTGGCGGGCGGCCGGCACCTGGGCGGAGGCGCTCGGCGTGCCCGAGGCCTCGATCGCCTCGGACTTCGCCACCGGCGCCACCGAGAGGTCGACCTGCGAGGCCTCCTCGTCGCTCAGCGCGAGGTCCGGGTTGCGCCGGGCCCTGCGCCGGTCGTTGAGCATCGCGATGCCGACCGCGACGAAGTACAGCCCCCAGATCGGCGCGGCCAGCGCCAGCATGCTGAGCGGGTCGGCGCTGGGGGTCGCGAAGGCGGCGAACACGGTGATGCCCATCACCATGCCGCGCCACCAGCCCAGCAGCCGCTTGCCGCTGACGATGCCGGTCATGTTCAGCATGACCAGCAGCAGCGGGAACTCGAAGGCCAGACCGAAGACCAGGACCAGCCGGGTGGCGATGTCGAAGTAGTCCGCGGGCGGCAGGATCGGTGTGGTGTCCTCCGGGGTGAACGAGAGCAGCACGTCGACGGTCAGCGGCAGCAGCAGGATCGCCAGCCCCACACCAGCCAGGAACAACGGCGCGCCGCAGGTCATGAAGATGACCGTGTACTTGCGCTCGTGCCGGTGCAGGCCCGGCGCCACGAAGGCCCACAGCTGGTACAGCCAGACCGGGACCGTGGCGACCACACCGGCCGTCAGAGCGACCTTGAGCATCCAGTTGAACCCCGCGGTCAGACCGATGGTCGAGACCTCCGCACAGCGGCCCGTGGGCGCCGCGAGGAACTCCGGTGTACACCGCTGGATCGGCTTGAGCAGCAGCGTCTCGATCTGCTTGTGGAAGATCAGCGCGATGATCGTGAACACCACGATCGCCAGGACCGACTTGACCACCCGGTTCCGCAGTTCCCGCAGGTGGTCGGCGAGGGCCATCCGCCCCTCGGGATCCTTGGGCGTCTTCGACGCCTTGGTGAGCTTGCTCAACCCCGGTCCTCAACTCGTGCGTCGAGGCCCGCCGGTCGACGGGCCTCCAGTGGTCGCGCGTGCCGCGCGTTCAGCGAGCCCCGGCGTCCGGAGCGGACTGCTCGTTCACCGGACGGGCGGTCGCGGACGCACCCGGGGCGGACTGGATGGTCTTCGCCGCGACGCCGTCGGCCACCGCCGGGGCGGGCGGCGCCGGGGTGTCGGCCTTTCCGTCGGTGCGCATCGCCTTGGCCTCGCTCTTGAGGATCCGCGCCGACTGGCCGAGCGAACGCGCCAGCTCCGGCAGCCGCTTGGCACCGAAGAGCACAATGGCAATGACCGCGACCAGGAGGATCGCGGTGAACGAGACCCGCATGCTCGACCACCTTCAGTCTTGGCGGCGCCGCCGGCCGCCCGTTGCGGGGATGGTAACCGCTGCGGGTGACGCTCTGACGACGGCCGCCCGAACAGGACAGCGGCCCCCGTTCGCGCTCAGGAGCCAACTGAGAGCGTAACGCGCCGCCGCCCCCTAGCAGCAGCCCCCGGTACCCACCGTTCGACGTTCCGGGCAGGTCCCCGGCGGTCGTCGGTGCGCCTCAGCGGCCCGGCGCCGAGGCCGCGAGGTCCCCGGCCGCCTCGGCCAGCGCCCGGGAGGCCTCGTCCACACCCTTCGCCAGCACGCGCACGTCCAGCCAGAGCCGGACCGCGAGGACGCCGAGCACCAGCAGGCCGGCGGTGGCGAGGAGGACGGCGGCGACGAGCATCCAGGACATGTCCCCCACCCTATCGGCCCCGGCCCCGCTCACCCCTCGGCCGGCACCAGCCGCATGGTCCGCACCCCGGCCCCCGTCAGCGCCGCGACGATCTTCTCCCCGGCCGGCTTGCGCACCGCCGCCCCGCACAACGGGCACCCGAAGCTGTAGTGCGCCTGCGCCTCCGTGCGGCCGAACGTCAGGCGGAACGCCTCGACCGGCAGCTCCACCTTCTCCCGGCACTCCGAGCAGTACACCTTGAATCTGGTACCGGGCTCCACGGCTCAGACCAGCCCCTCCCCGTAGTGCGCCAGCGCCTCCAGCGCCGCCGCCCGCGCCTGCTCCACCAGCTGCGGCGGCGAGACGATCCGCCCGTCGCGGCCCAGCCGCAGCGCCAGCGGGCGCAGCTGCGAGGGGTCGGCGCTGCGCAGGGTGATCCGCAGTCCGCCGTCGGGCAGTTCCTCGGCCCGGTCGTGGGTGTAGTACTCGGCGACCCAGCGGCCGCCGGAGGAGACCTCGACGACCACCTCGGGGTCGTCGGCGGAGGGGTTGACCAGGCCGCCGGAGAGGTCGCGCGGCTCGCGCTTGGGCGGGTCGGCGGGGACGTCCAGGACCTTGATCTCGGCGACCCGGTCGAGCCGGAACATCCGGTGGTCCTCGGAGGTCCGGCACCAGGCCTCCAGGTAGGTGTGGCCCTCGGTCAGCAGCCGGATCGGGTCGACCTCGCGCTCGGTCATACCGCCGCGGCCGTGCGAGTAGTAGCGCAGCCAGAGCCGGCGGCCCTCGCTCAGGGCGCGGTCGATGTCGGCGAAGACGTGGCTCTCGGCCTCGAAGGTGACGCCGACCCGGGCGCTGCCCTCGGCGCTCTCCCCCGCCGCGTTCTCGATCTTGGCGACGGCCCGGGTGAGCGCCTCCCGGTCGCCCGCCCGCAGGCCGGGCAGGCCGGCGACGGCGCGGGCGGCGACCAGCAGCGCGGTCGCCTCGTCGGCGGCCAGCCGCAGCGGCTGGGCGACGTCGTCGACGTTGTGCCACCAGATCCGCTCGCCGTCGGTGTCGATGTCGAGCAGGTCGCCGCCGCGGAAGCTGGTCCCGCACATCGGCAGCACGTTGAGGTCGCCGATCAGTTCGCGCTCGCTGATGCCGAAGGCGCGGGCGACCTCGGCGACCTCGGCGCCGGGGCGCTCGCGCAGATAGGTGACCAGCGAGAGCATCCGCCGGGTCTGGTCGATCGCGTTGCTCATGCGTCCACCTCGGTGCGCTCGGCGGGCGCTTCGCACGGCGCGCACCTTCCGATGATTCTCCCCCGGCCGTCCGCCGGGGTGCCCCCCGGGCTCCGCTCACTCATGCCCGCACACCCTCCATCTCGGGGCCGGCCACCGCACGCAGCCGGTCGATGACGTCGGCCCGCAGCTCCTCGGGGCCGACCACCAGCACGTCCGGCCCGAACTCGGCGAGGTCGGCGCCGAGCCCGTTGCCGTACGGGATCTCCAGCTCGTCCCAGCTGTCGTCGGCCCGGCGGGTGGTGAGCGCCTTGGTGCGCAGCGGGAAGCCCGCGCCGCGGCGGACCCGGACCACGGCGGTGGCGGTGGCGCCCTCGCCGGCGAACTTGGCGACGGTGGCGCGGACGTCCACGTGCTCGGGCACGGTGCCGAGGAAGGCGCCGGAGCGGGCGCGGACCTTGCCGGTGATCCGGCTGAGCCGGAAGACCCGGGCGTCCGCGCGGTCGCGGTCCCAGCCGGCCAGGTACCAGTGGCCGCGCCAGCACTCCAGGGCCCAGGGCTCGACGCTGCGCTGCTCGGCGGCGGCGGCGCCGGCCTTGCGGTAGTCGAAGGTGACCGGGCGGCGGTCGCGGGCGGCGGTGAGCAGCGGTTCGAACGCGGCCTCGCGGGCGGGGATGCGCGGTTCGAGGGCGGGGCGGCGCTCGGTCTCGGTGAACGGGACGCCGGCGGCGCGCAGCTTCTGGAGGGCGCCGCTGGCGGCGCCGCTCATCTTGGCCTGCTGCCAGACCCGGGCGGCGAGGGTGAGCGCGGCGGCCTCCTCGGCGTCGAGGGCGATCTCCGGCAGGCGGTTGCGGTCGGCGCGGGCGAGGTAGCCGAGCTCGCCGTCGAGGGCGTTCTCGTCGACGTCGATGACCAGTCCGAGTTCGCGCAGGTCGTCCTTGTCCCGCTCGAACATCCGGTTGAAGGCTTCCTCGCTGCTGTTCTGCCAGGCTTCGCGGTAGGCCTCGATGGACTCCCGCAGCTCCTTCTTGGAGAGCGGACGTCTGGTGTTCATCAGGCACAGGGCGAGATTCATCAGCCGCTCTGCCTTGGCGATCGCCATCGCTGACCCTTCCGGTGTGCCGCGCCGCGCGCGGGGTGCGCCCGCCGGGGCGTCGTCGCTGACCCGGCGGGACCGACCGTACCGGTAGCGGTACGCACGGCAAAAGCCGAGTCCGCGAACACGTGGGGCCGCACCCCGCGGACGGGGTGCGGCCCTGGGTGATCAGCGTCCTCAGACGGAGATCAGGTCGACCACGAAGATCAGGGTCGAGCCCGCCGGGATGAGCGGGCTGGGCGACTGGTTGCCGTAGGCCAGGTGCGGCGGGATGACCAGCTCGCGGCGGCCGCCGACCTTCATGCCGGCGACGCCCTGGTCCCAGCCCTTGATGACCCGGCCGCCGCCGAGCGGGAACTTGAAGGTCGAGCCGCGGTTCCAGCTGGCGTCGAACTCCTCGCCGGTCGCGAAGGTCACGCCGACGTAGTGGACCTCGACGACCTGGCCCGGCTTGGCCTCCTCGCCGGTGCCGACGGTGATGTCGCGGATCTTCAGCTCGGTCGGCGCGTCGCCGACGGGGAAGTCGATCTCGGGCTTGCTCACTAGTGCCTCATCTCACGGTTGGTTCGTTCCATGACCAAGCGGCGGGCGCCCGCACCACGGTCCGTTCCCGGACCACGGTACGGGCGCCCGCCGCCCGCCCGGGCCCGGCCACGCGGCCGGACCCGAAGGTCACACGCACACCATTGTCACCCGAAAGTGGATCAGCCCTGACCGGCGTCGAGGATGTCGACGACGAAGACCAGGGTGGAGTTGGCCGGGATCTCTCCCTGGGCCTGGTCCTTGTAGCCGAGCGAGGCCGGGATGACGAGCTCGACCCGGCTGCCGATGGTCTGGCCCTCCAGGCCCTGGTCCCAGCCGGCGATGACCTGGCCGCCGCCGAGCGGGAAGGAGAACGCCTGGCCCTTGCTCAGCGAGGAGTCGAAGACCTTGCCGTCCTTGAACAGCGCGCCGGTGTACTGGACGAGGATCTTCTCGCCCTTCTCGACCTTGCGGCCCTCGCCCTTGATCAGGACGTGGCTCTTGAGCTCGGTCGGGTCGGCGGCGCCGGCCACCGGGGTGATCTCGGCGGGCTTCTTGCCGTTGTCCTTGACCTGCGGGAAGTCCGCGGGCGGCGGGGTCACGGTGCCGCTGACGACGGCGTCGGGGGCGTTGGTGTTGCGGATGTCGATGACGAAGATCAGGTTGTCCTTCGCCCCGATGGACATGCCCGGGTTGCCCTGGGCGCCGAAGGCGGCGGCCGGCGGGGCCACGACGAGCAGCCGGGAGCCGGCCTTCTTGCCGACGACGGCCTGGTCGAGCGCCGGGATCAGCGCGTCGGTACCGGCCTGGAAGATCTGCGGCTTGCCCTTGTCGTCGTACGAGGAGGGGATGTCCTTGCCGGTGTTCCAGTCCTTGCCGGTGTAGTCGACCGAGGTCCAGGAGTTCTTCTCGACCTTGGGGCCGCTGCCCTCGGAGAGCACCTTGACGACGAAGCTGCCGTCGGACTGGTCGGCCGGCACCTCGATGTTCGCCTTGGTCCCGAAGTCACCGGTGACGTTGGGCAGCACCTTGGCGCTGTCCTTGATCGGCGGGACCGGGTCGGGGGTCGGCGTGGCCGGGGCCGACTTGGCGGCGTCCGGCTTGGGGGCGGCGGTGTCGTCGGACGAGCCGTCCTTGTTCACCAGGTACAGGGTGACGGCGCTGCCGATGAGCAGGACGCCCAGGACCGTGCCGAGGATCACGCCGAGCCGGCCGACCTTGCCCGGGTTCTCGTCGTACCCGGCCTCCGAGCTGTCCTGGCGGCGGACGGTGGAGGCGAAGATCTGCGGGACCTCGTCCTCGGTCTTCGTCCCCGCGGTCCGCGGCGCTTCCCCGGACCCGCCCCACCCGGCCTGCTGCTTCAGGATCGCCGGGGGGACGATGATCGACTCACCGTCGCCCGGGAGCGGGCCGCCGGGCCGCGAGTCGGCCGGGTCTCCGGCGGAGTTACCGTGCGCGGTACCGGACCCGCCCGGGCTCGACGCTTTCTCAGACATGACTCCCCATCCATCTCGCCACGAGGTCTTCGAGGTCTACGGCCGGCGTGGTGGCGCCGCGATGCTGTCGCACTGCCCGCCCGGACCCCGGGCGCCGGCGGCGCCTACCACAGTGCGAGGGCAGTATGACAGGTCAGGATGAGGGCGGGCGCTTGCCCGTGCGAGCGCCCGCCCAAGCGTACGGAATCCCCCCGGGCTCGAACCACCCCGCGGAAAGGATCTCCGCGGATCTCCACAGATCTCCTCGGAGCCGCCCGGATCCGCGCGGCTCCGTCGCGGCTCCGTGCGGATCCGCCGGGGCGCTACACGGCCTCCAGGATGTCCACGACGAACACCAGGGTCGAGTTCGGCGGCACGGAGCCCTGCGCCTGGTCCTTGTAGCCGAGCGCCGGCGGCACGACCAGCAGGACCCGGCTGCCGACGTTCTGGCCGACCAGGCCCTTGTCCCAGCCCTCGATGACGCTGCCGGTGCCGATCTGCAGCGCCTGCGCGCCGCCGTGGCTCCAGGAGGAGTCGAACTGCTGGCCGTTGCTCCACAGCACCCCGGTGTACTGCACGACCAGGGTCTGCCCGGACTTGACCTGCTTGCCCTCGCCCTTGATCAGCACGGCCTGCTCCAGGTCGTTCGGCGGGGCCTGCCCGGCCGGCACGGTGATGGTCACGGCGGCCTTGCCGTTGTCCTTGACCTGCGGCAGGTTGGCCGGCGCCTGCGTCATGGTGCCGGAGAGCGTGGAGTCCGGCGGCAGGCTCTCCATGATGTCGAGCACGAACACCACCGTGTCACCGGGGCCGACGCCCAGCTGGGTGGACCCCTGGGTGCCGAACGCGGCGGCCGGCGGCGCGACGACCAGCAGCCGGCTGCCGACCTTCTTGCCGATCACGCTCTGGTCGAAGGCCGGCACCAGCTGCCCGCTGCCCGCCTGGTAGAGCTGCGGCTTGCCGCCGGAGTCGTAGGAACTGGGCAGGTCCTTGCCGGTCGTCCAGTCCTTGGCGGTGTAGTTGACCGTCACCCAGTCGCCCTTGTTGACCGCCGGGCGGTCCCCCTCGCTGACGGTGTTCACCACGAACTGCCCGCTGGGCTGCTGGCCCTCGGGAAGGGTGATGGTGGCCTTGCTCCCGAAGCCGCCGCCGGACAGCGTCGGCATCGGCGAGGCCTCGTTCACCGGGGCGGGCACGGTGGGCGCGGCGGTCGGCGACGCCGTGGGCGTGGCCTCGCCGGCCGGCTTGGTGGAGCTGCTGCAGGCCACCGCCAGCAACAGGGGCAGGGTGAGAAGCAACCCGGCGGTGCGGCGCACGGCGTTCCTAACTGTCGGTCAAAGTCGGCTCTCCGGACTCCGGCTCCGGACTCGACGGACAGCGTATGCGCAGACGGCGCCCGGCCCCGGTAGACACCACCGGGACCGGGCGCCGCGAAGATCACACCGACGGAGGACCCGGCCCGTGCGCCGGTCACATGCCGGCGATGAGCTTCTCCACCCGCTCGTCGACGGACCGGAACGGGTCCTTGCAGAGCACCGTGCGCTGCGCCTGGTCGTTCAGCTTGAGGTGCACCCAGTCGACGGTGAAGTCTCGGCGCTGCTCCTGCGCCCGGCGGATGAAGTCGCCGCGCAGCCGGGCCCGGGTGGTCTGCGGCGGGATCGACTTGGCCTCGAAGGTCTTGAGGTCGGTGGTCACCCGCTGCGCCTGGTTCTTCGCCTGGAGCAGGTAGAACAGGCCGCGGCGGCGGTGGATGTCGTGGTAGGCGAGGTCGATCTGGGCGACCCGGGGGTTGCTCATGCTCATCTGGTGCTTCTCGCGGTAGCGCTCGATGAGCTTGTACTTCATGATCCAGTCGATCTCGGTGGCGACCCCGTCGAGGCGTTCGCTGCGGACCGCCTCCAGGGTGCGGCCCCACAGGTCGAGGACGCGCGCGATGGTGCCGGTGTTGATGCCCTTGCGGTCGGCGAACTCCAGGGCCTTGGTGTAGTACTCCTCCTGGATGTCGAGCGCGCTGGCCTCCCGCCCGTTGGCGAGCCGGACCTGGTGGGTGCCGGTGAGGTCGTGGCTGACCTCGCGGATCGCCCGGATCGGGTTCTCCAGGGTGAGGTCGCGCATCACCACGCCGGCCTCGATGAGCCGCAGCACCAGGTCGGTGGAGCCCACCTTCAGCAGGGTGGTGGTCTCCGACATGTTGGAGTCGCCGACGATCACGTGCAGCCGGCGGTAGCGCTCGGCGTCGGCGTGCGGCTCGTCGCGGGTGTTGATGATCGGGCGGGAGCGGGTGGTCGCCGAGCTGACGCCCTCCCAGATGTGCTCGGCGCGCTGGCTGACGCAGTAGACCGCGCCGCGCGGGGTCTGCAGCACCTTGCCGGCCCCGCAGATCAGCTGCCGGGTCACCAGGAACGGGATGAGCACGTCGGCCAGCCGGGAGAACTCGCCGTGCCGGGCCACCAGGTAGTTCTCGTGGCAGCCGTAGGAGTTGCCGGCCGAGTCGGTGTTGTTCTTGAAGAGGTAGACGTCCCCGGCGATGCCCTCCTCGTGCAGCCGCCGCTCGGCGTCGACCAGCAGGCCTTCGAGGATGCGCTCGCCCGCCTTGTCGTGCGTCACCAGCTCGACGACGTCGTCGCACTCGGGGGTGGCGTACTCGGGGTGCGAGCCGACGTCGAGGTAGAGGCGGGCACCGTTGCGCAGGAACACGTTGCTGCTGCGGCCCCAGGAGACTACGCGGCGGAAGAGGTAGCGGGCGACCTCGTCCGGGGACAGCCTGCGCTGTCCGCGGAACGTGCAGGTGACGCCGTACTCGTTCTCCAACCCGAAAATTCGGCGGTCCATGGGCCATCCATTCTCTGATGGGAGCTGTCCGAAACCGCCTCCGCGAAAGCCCGTCCGGGCCGCCGCAGGGGCACCGGGGTCCCGTCCGGCCGCCGTCTCCGGCCGCCGTGCGGGACCCCGTGGGCACTACTGGTCGGATTCGCCGGGCGGGGTGGCCGCCGGCTTCTCCGTGCCGTCCGTGTCGTCCGAGTCCTCCGACTCGGCGGATTCGTCGCCGTCCAGCAGCCGGGCGAGCTGGCCGCCCAGGATCCGCTTGAACTTGCGCTGCTGGAAGCGCTGGCGGTCCAGGACCGCCACCTCCAGCTGGTCGGGGGTGAGGGTGCGCGGGCTGCCGCCGTTGGGGTCGCGGGCCAGCGAGTCCACCGCGAGCCTGACGGCCTCGGTCAGCGAGAACCCGCTGCGGTGCCGCTGGCCCAGGTAGTTGCCGATCGAGTCGGCGTTGCCGCCGACCACGACGTAGTTCTTCTCGTCGACGACCGAGCCGTCCGGGGTGAGCCGGTAGATCTGGTCGTCGGCGCTCTCGCGGCCGACCTCGGCCACGATCAGCTCGACCTCGTAGGGCTTCTCGCCGACCGAGGAGAAGATGGTGCCGAGGGTCTGGGCGTAGACGTTGGCCAGGCCCCGGGCGGTGACGTCGGCCCGGTCGTAGGTGTAACCGCGCAGGTCGGCGTAGCGCACGCCGCCGATGCGCAGGTTCTCGAACTCGTTGTACCGGCCGACCGCGGCGAAGGCGATCTTGTCGTAGATCTCGGACACCTTGTGGAGCGCCCGGGAGGTGTTCTCCGCGACGAAGACGATGCCGTCGGCGTAGGTGAGCACGACCACGCTGCGACCGCGCGCGATGCCCTTGCGGGCGTACTCCGCGCGGTCCGCCATGGCCTGCTGGGGGGAGACGTAGAACGGTGTCGACACCGGCGGTCGTCCCTTCCTTCCTCGGTTGACGGCTAGAGCAGCGGGGCCTGCGGCCCGTTGGGGTGCGACAGGCGCTGGTCGGTGATGGAGACGGCGATCTCGGCGACCTCGGCCTCGGTGAGCCGGCGGAAGCCGTCCTCGGTGATCAGCGAGACGATCGGGAAGATCTTGCGGGCGAGGTCGGGGCCGCCGGTGGCGGAGTCGTCGTCGGCCGCGTCGTAGAGGGCCTGGACGACCATGGTGGAGGCCTGCTGGGCGGTCAGGTCCTCGCGGTGCAGCTTCTTCATCGAGCCGCGGGCGAAGACCGAGCCGGAGCCGGTGGCGGCGAAGCCGCGCTCCTCGGACCGGCCGCCGGTGACGTCGTAGGTGAAGATCCGGCCGCGGCCGAGGTCGACGTCGTAGCCGGCGAACATCGGCACCACCGCGAGGCCCTGCATCGCCATGCCGAGGTTGCCGCGGATCATGGTGGTGAGCCGGTTGGCCTTGCCCTCCAGGGAGAGCACGGTCCCCTCGATCTTCTCGTAGTGCTCCAGCTCCAGCTGGAACATCCGGACCATCTCGATCGCGAGGCCCGCGGTGCCGGCGACGCCGACCGCGCTGTACTCGTCCGCCGGGAAGACCTTCTCCATGTCCCGCTGGGCGATCACGTTGCCCATGGTCGCGCGGCGGTCGCCGGCGAGGACCACGCCGCCGTCGAAGACCGCGGCGACGATGGTCGTGCCGTGCGGGGCCTCGATGACGCCCTCGGGCAGGCGGCGCCGGCCGGGGATCAGCTCGGGCCGGTGGGCCTCCAGGAAGTCGAGGAACGACGAGGACCCCGGGGTCAGGAAGGCAGCCGGTAGACGCCCGGTGCCACGAGTGTTGGCTTCCACACGATTCCTTCCAGGTAGCTTGAAGCGCGCACTGCCCGCACCCTACCCGCCGGACGATCACTGTCCAGCACGGCGGAGGGCCGGACCGGGTGGACGGACGGCTCCCGCCGCCCGCCCGCCGTCATCGGTCGCAACCGTGAATTCCCGGAATGCCGCCGGGCAACCGCCCGGATTCCTACCGGGACTACTGCCCGCCCTTTTGCACGAACTGCCGCACGAAATCCTCGGCGTTCGATTCCAGGACCTCGTCGATTTCGTCCAGAACCGCGTCGACGTCGTCGCTCAGCTTTTCCTGGCGCTCCTTGAGGTCATCAGAATTCTGCGCTTCCGCGGCCTGCTCCTCGACCTCCTCGGAGGAGCGGTTCGCCCGCTGCTGGCCGCCGCCGGTGTCCTTGCTCGCCATTTACCTCACCCCGCTCGATCGTCTGGCACGGTTTGGTCGCTGCTTGCTGCACCGACCCTATACACAAGGTGCGACAACCCGCTTCCGGTTTGCCGGTGGCACTTCCTGTCCAACGTCCGCCGTCACCCCGGATGATTCCCATTTGCCCGGCGTTCACCCATGGTGATCGAAAAGTGACCCGGTCATCCGCCGGAGAGCACCCGGAGCAGGTCCTCCGCCGTGCGGCAGCGGTCCAGCAGCTCCTTGACGTGGTTGCGGGTGCCGCGCAGCGGTTCCAGGGTGGGCACCCGCTGGAGCGAGTCCCGGCCCGGCAGGTCGAAGATCACCGAGTCCCAGGAGGCCGCCGCGACGTGCTCGGCGTACTGTTCCAGGCAGCGCCCGCGGAAGTACGCCCGGGTGTCCTCCGGAGGCTTGGTGGCGGCCCTGGCGACCTCCTCCTCGCTCACCAGCCGATCGAACCGGCCGCGGGCCACCAGGCGGTTGTAGAGGCCCTTCTCGGGCCGCACGTCGCTGTACTGGAGGTCGACCAGCTGCAGCCTCGGGTTGTCCCACTCCAGGGCGTCCCGGCTGCGGTAGCCCTCCAGGATCTCCCGCTTGGCGATCCAGTCCAGCTGGCGGGAGAGCGACATCGGGTCCCGCTCCAGGCGGCCCAGCACGTCCTCCCAGCGGGCCAGCACGTCCACGGTCTGCTCGTCGGCGTCGGTGCCGAAGCGGTCCTCGACGTACTTGCGGGCCAGCTCGAAGTACTCCAGCTGGAGCTGGACGGCGGTGAGCCGGCGGCCGCTGCGCAGGGTGACCAGGTGCTTCAGGGTGGGGTCGTGGGAGATCCGGTGCAGGGTGCGGACCGGCTGGTCGACGGCCAGGTCGGAGGTGATGAAGGCGTCCTCGATCATGGCCAGGACCAGCGAGGTGGTGCCGAGCTTGAGGTAGGTGGAGATCTCGGAGAGGTTGGCGTCGCCGATGATCACGTGCAGCCGGCGGTACTTCTCCGCGTCGGCGTGCGGCTCGTCCCGGGTGTTGATGATCGGCCGTTTGAGGGTGGTCTCCAGACCGACCTCGACCTCGAAGAAGTCCGCGCGCTGGCTGATCTGGAAGCCGTGGGCGGAGCCGTCCTGCCCGATGCCGACCCGGCCTGCGCCGGTGACCACCTGGCGCGAGACGAAGAACGGGGTGAGGTGGCGGACGATGTCGGCGAACGGCGTCGCCCGCTTCATCAGGTAGTTCTCGTGGGTGCCGTAGGAGGCGCCCTTGTTGTCGGTGTTGTTCTTGTACAGGTGGATGTTCTGCCCGTTGGGCAGCTCCAGCGCGCGCTGTGCGGCGGCCGCCATGATCCGTTCGCCGGCCTTGTCCCAGAGCACGGCGTCGCGCGGGTTGGTCACCTCGGGCGAGCTGTACTCGGGGTGCGCGTGGTCCACGTAGAACCGCGCGCCGTTGGTGAGGATGACGTTGGCGAGGCCGATGTCCTCGTCGGTCAGCTGGCTGGCGTCGGCGACGTCCCGTGCGAGGTCGAAGCCCCGGGCGTCGCGCAGCGGATTCTCCTCCTCGAAGTCCCAGCGGGCCCGCCGTGCCCGGTGCATCGCCGCCGCGTACGCGTTGACGATCTGGGACGAGGTGAGCATGGCGTTGGCGTTGGGGTGCCCGGGCACGGAGATCCCGTACTCGGTCTCGATGCCCATCACGCGCCGTACGGTCATGCGGCCCTCCTTGCCCGGTGCGCCGCCCCCGGCGGGCGGTCCACACTGACGTACCGCTCAACGACACCGACGCCGGCCGTTGCCCGCGAACGGTGGATCGAGCCTAGAACGCGGCACCGACCGGCGGGCCCCGAGACGCGCCGTCCGGCTGCGGGGCCGCGAGGCGCCACAGCCGGACGGGGTGCGTGCGTTCCGGGAGGCCCGGACCGGTTCGGTTACAGGTACTGCCCGGTGTTGGCGACAGTGTCGATGGAGCGGCCGGACTCGGCGCCCTGCTTCCCCGTGACCAGGGTGCGGATGAAGACGATCCGCTCGCCCTTCTTGCCGGAGATCCGGGCCCAGTCGTCCGGGTTGGTGGTGTTCGGCAGGTCCTCGTTCTCCTTGAACTCGTCCACGCAGGCGTTCAGCAGGTGCGAGACCCGCAGGCCCCGCTGGCCGTGGTCGAGGTAGTCCTTGATGGCCATCTTCTTGGCCCGGTCGACGATGTTCTGGATCATCGCGCCGGAGTTGAAGTCCTTGAAGTACAGGACCTCCTTGTCACCGTTGGCGTAGGTGACCTCCAGGAAGCGGTTCTCCTCGGTCTCGGAGTACATCCGCTCCACCACCGACTGGATCATCGCGGCCACCGTGGCCTCGACGGAGCCGTCGTGCTCCTTGACGTCGTCCGGGTGGAAGGGCAGCGAGTCCTTGAGGTACTTGGAGAAGATGTCCTTGGCCGCCTCGGCGTCCGGCCGCTCGATCTTGATCTTGACGTCCAGGCGGCCGGGCCGCAGGATCGCCGGGTCGATCATGTCCTCGCGGTTCGAGGCGCCGATGACGATGACGTTCTCCAGGCCCTCCACGCCGTCGATCTCGGCGAGCAGCTGGGGGACGATGGTGTTCTCGACGTCCGAGCTCACGCCGGAGCCGCGGGTGCGGAAGAGCGACTCCATCTCGTCGAAGAAGACGATGACGGGGGTACCCTCGCCGGCCTTCTCCCGGGCCCGCTGGAAGACCAGGCGGATCTGCCGCTCGGTCTCGCCGACGTACTTGTTGAGCAGCTCGGGGCCCTTGATGTTGAGGAAGTAGCTCTTCCCCTGGGGCCGGCCGGTGACCTCGGCGACCTTCTTGGCCAGCGAGTTCGCCACCGCCTTGGCGATCAGCGTCTTGCCGCAGCCGGGCGGGCCGTACAGCAGCACGCCCTTGGGCGGGCGCAGCTCGTACTCCTTGAAGAGCTCGGCGTGCAGGTAGGGCAGCTCGACCGCGTCGCGGATCAGCTCGATCTGGTTGGCCAGGCCGCCGATCTGGCGGTAGTCGATGTCCGGGACCTCCTCGAGGACCAGCTCCTCGACCTCGGCCTTCGGCACGACCTCGTACACGTAGCCGGAACGCGGTTCCAGCAGCAGGGCGTCCCCCGCCCGGAGGGTGATCTCGCGCAGCGGTTCGGCGAGGCGGACCACCCGCTCCTCGTCGGTGTGGCCGATGACCAGGGCGCGCTCGCCGTCCTCCAGGACCTCCTTGAGGGTGACGAGGTCGCCGATGCGCTCGAAGGCCATCGCGTCCACGATGTTGAGGGCCTCGTTGAGCATCACTTCCTGGCCGCGCCGCAGCTCGTCGAGGGCGACGTTGGGGCTGACGTTCACGCGGAGCTTGCGGCCGCCGGTGAAGATGTCGGCGGTGTCGTCCTCGTTGGCGCTGAGGAAGACCCCGAATCCGGCCGGGGGCTGTGCCAGCCGGTCCACTTCCTCCTTGAGGGCCACGATCTGGTCGCGGGCCTCGCGCAGGGTGGAGGCGAGCCGTTCGTTCTGGGCGGTCACGCCGGCCAGGTTGGTCTGGAGCTCGACGATCCGCTCTTCGAGGATTCTCGAATTGCGCGGCGAGTCGGCGAGCTTGCGGCGCAGGACGGCGATTTCCTGCTCAAGGTACGAGACCTGAGCGGCCTCGTCGGAACCACGAGCGGGCCTGCCGGTGCTGCGGTTGTAGTCGTCATCGTGGGCTGCCACGGTCCTCACCTCCTCCGGGGAGCTGGACGCTTCCAGACCCTACCTGGGACCAGGGGTCCGTAAACCCCTAGATCAAGAAAGATGGAACGGGCGTGTCCGATCTTCGCCCTCGCGTGCTTCCCCTCTGCTAGGGGGATACCCACCGCGCACGGGCCAAAGCGGACCAGATGTATCGTCGATCGAGTCGATATCCGATCGCGACCCGGCACACGGGGTCCGATCGTTGTACGAATGGCGGGAATGCCCCAGGACGGGGCGTCCCGGGACAGAAACGGCGGACAATCATCATGTCGGTGAGCGAGTCGACGGCGGCGGCCGAGCCGCTGGAGGTGTGGATCGACCAGGATCTGTGCACCGGCGACGGCATCTGCGCGCAGTACGCGCCGGAGGTCTTCGAGCTGGACATCGACGGCCTCGCGTATGTCAAGGGCGAGGACGACGAGTTGCGCCAGCAGCCCGGCGAGACGGTCCCGGTGCCGCTGACGCTGCTTCAGGACGTGGTGGACTCGGTGAAGGACTGCCCGGGCGACTGCATCCACGTGCGCCGGGCCGCGGACGGCGTCGAGGTGTACGGGCCTGACGCCGAGTGAAGCGCCGGTAGCGCTCAGGTCCGGCTGATCGGGGCGGCGGTCTGGGAGCGGTCCCAGCCGCCGCTCCTGTGCGTCCAGGTGAGGTCGAGCGAGATGTCGGGCGCGAACCGCGGCACGTCGTCGCCGGAGTAGCCGCGCGCGTGGGCGGTGATGGCGCCGTCGGAGCGCAGCGCCAGGCGGCCGACGGTGAGGTTCTCGCGCTCGGAGAGCAGGGTGGCCAGCACGGCGGGCCGCCCGCCCGGCCCGGCGCCGAGCAGGTAGACGGCGTCGGGCGGGGTGCCGTTCTCCGCGGCGCAGTGCGCGGCGGCGACGGTACCGGGGCGGCCGTCGCCGAGGTCGGCGGCGAAGCTGACGGACACGGTCACCGGGAACGGCCCGCAGTCGAGCGGGAGTTGGGCCTTCGCGGGGTCCGGGGCGGCCGCTGCGGGGAGGGCCCTGGGGGCGGTGCGGGCGGGCCCGGGTGCGCCGCTCGCGGGGCCCGCGGCGAGACCGGCGGCCACCACGGCGGCGCAGCCGGCCACCGTCACGGCCCAGTGCCAGGGGGCGGTGCGCCCGTGCCGGGGGCCGCCACGGCCCGTTGCCGTCTGCTGTCCAGCCGTCGTCCCGACCGCGCTCTCCACCAGGCGTCCCCTCCAGTGGTCTGTGTGAGCGAGCATCGTCCCACACTGGGGCGACGGCGCGGTGGCGCGGGTGTGCGGGAACGCGGGAGGGGTGGTACGGCGCCGCCGTACCACCCCTCCGGGAGGTGTCTCAGTCGAGGCCGGCCTGGTCGGCGGCCTCGGCGCGGGCGGCCGCCCGGGCGGCCGCGCGCTCCTGCAGGGTGGGCTCGGGGGACCCGTTGTCGTAGTCCTCGCCGTAGGCGCCCTTGGCCGGGCGGCGGCGGCGCAGCGGCGGCTCGACGCCGTCGGCGAGCCGGCGGGCGGTGAGCAGGAAGCCGGTGTGGCCGATCATCCGGTGGTCCGGGCGGACGGCCAGGCCCTCCAGGTGCCAGGTGCGGACCATGGTCTCCCAGGCCTGCGGCTCGGTGAAGGTGCCGTGGTCGCGCAGCGCCTCGACGGTCTTGGACATCTGCGTGGTGGTGGCCACGTAGCAGCAGATGAGGCCGCCGGGGACGAGTGCCTCGGAGGCGACGTCCAGGCACTCCCAGGGGGCGAGCATGTCGAGGATCACGCGGTCGACGTCGGTCTCGACCAGGTTGTCCTGGAGGTCGCCCACGGTGAGCTTCCACGCCGGGTGCGGCCCGCCGAAGTAGCGCTCGACGTTGCCCTGCGCGATGTCGGCGAAGTCCTGGCGGCGCTCGTAGGAGGCGAGCATGCCGGTGTCGCCGACGGCGCGCAGCAGGTAGGTGGAGAGCGCGCCGGAGCCGACGCCGGCCTCGACCACGCGGGCGCCGGCGAAGATGTCGGCCATCGCCAGGATCTGCCCCGCGTCCTTCGGGTAGATCACGGCGGCGCCGCGCGGCATGGACAGGACGTAGTCGGGGAGCAGGGGGCGCAGCGCGAGGTACGGGACGTTCCCCGTGGTGCGCACGACCGTGCCCTCGGGGGCGCCGATCAGCTCGTCGTGGGGGAACGCACCCTTGTGGGTGTGGAACTGGTTCCCGGCCTGGAGCGTGAACGTGTAGTGGCGGCCCTTGGGGTCGGTCAGCTGGACCTGGTCCCCGACCTGGAAGGGCCCTCGTCGGCGGGCGGCACCGGTCGGTTCGGACATGCGGACAATCCTAAGGGAAGCGGACCGTCCGGCTGACCAGGTGATCGTTTCAGCGGCCGGTGACGGCGGCGGTCAGCCGCTGTTCGATGTCGGTGAGCGCGGCGACCCCGTAGGTGCGGCCGTCCTCCTCGACGACGAGGTACTCCCCGGCGGGGGTGGCCCGGACGGCGCGCAGCAGGTCCTCGCCGGCGAGGTCGGCGGAGAGCAGCAGCCCGGGTTCGAGGTCGCGGGCGAGCGGGCCGACGGCGACCCAGGGGCGGCGGTGCTCGGGGACGGAGCGGACGGCGGCCTCCCGGAGGATGGCGATCGGCTCGCCGCGGCCGTCGACGACCACGACCGCGCCGGCCCGGGCCTCGTGGGCGCGCCGCATGGCCTCGCCGAGCGGGGTGTCGGCGGTGACCTCGACGGCCCGGCGGGCGACGTCGCGCAGCCGCAGGCCGGGCAGCACCTCCTTGAGCCGGGCGTTGCGCAGCGCGCCGGTGGCGCCGTTCCAGATGATCGCGGCGAGGACGGCCGCCAGCACGGCGTCGACCAGGGTGTCGGTGCGGCTGCGCTCCAGGGCCCGGGCGGAGCTGATCAGCGGCAGGCCGATCAGGACGGCGATGGCGAGCGCGCGGCCGGCCCAGGCGGCGGCGACGGTGCCGGCCATCGGCCGTCCGGTGGCGGCCCAGACGACGGCGCGCAGCATCCGGCCGCCGTCCAGCGGCAGGCCGGGCAGCAGGTTGAAGGCGGCGACGACGAGGTTGGAGACCATCAGGCCGGTGAGCAGCACGCCGGGGACGGTGGCGACCTCGACGGCCTGGAGGGCGAGGTAGAAGACGCCGCCGAGGACGAGGGAGAGCAGCGGGCCGACGAAGGCCAGCCAGAACTCCCGCCAGGGGCGTTCGGCCTCCTTCTCGATCTCCGAGACGCCGCCGAAGAACTGGAGCTGGATGCGGCGCACGCCGAGCTTGTAGCGCAGCGCGACCAGGGTGTGGGCGAGCTCGTGGACCAGCACCGAGCCGTAGAAGACGACGGCGAAGGAGAACGCGACCAGGTAGCGGGCGGCGCCGAGGTCGGGCAGCACCCGGTCGAGCTGGCCGCCGAAGACCCAGGTGATCAGGGCCGCGATGATGAACCAGGACGGTGTGACGTAGATCGGCACGCCGAAGGGGCGGCCCATCAGGATGCCGCCGCGGGGCTCCGGCTCACGGGGCGGCGGGGTCCCGGGCCGGTCGCCGCCGCCGTGCGGCGGCTGGTCGGAGGTCTGCTGCCCCCTGGAGTCGCTCACCGTGTTCCCTTCCTCCGTCGCCCCCGCCGCGCGCCGCGCGCCGGTGCGCCCACGCTACGTGATCGCGGCCGCCGTCCGGCGCCCGCCCCTCGCCTTCCCACTGCGTTCATACCCCGTGGCGACCGCTTTCCGGCAGCACCGTGGCAGCGGGATGACAGCGCAGGGCAATAGGGTCTCGGGTATGCAGCAGACCGAGACCAGCAGTCCCGCCGCGGCCCCGCCCCGTCCGGCGGCGGCCCCGACCGGGCTGTCCCCGTCGCGTGCGGGCGACTTCCTGACCTGCCCGCTGTTGTACCGGCTGCGGGTGATCGACCGGCTGCCGGAGCCGCCGAGCGCGGCGGCGACCCGGGGCACGCTGGTGCACGCGGTGCTGGAGCGGCTGTTCGACTCCCCGGCGGCCGACCGGACGCCGGAGCGGGCGCTGGGGCTGCTGCGCCCGCAGTGGGAGCGGCTGCTGGGCGAGCGCCCGGAGCTGGCCGGACTGTTCCCGGAGGATCCCGACGGCGCGGCGCTGACCCGCTGGCTGGCGGACGCCGAGAAGCTGGTCGGCCAGTGGTTCCGGCTGGAGGACCCGACCCGGCTGCACCCGGTGGAGCGCGAGCTGTACGTGGAGACGGCGCTGGAGTCGGGGCTGCTGCTGCGCGGCTACATCGACCGGGTGGACGTCGCTCCGACCGGTGAGGTCCGGCTGGTGGACTACAAGACCGGCCGGGCGCCCTCGCGGGACTTCGAGGGCAAGGCGATGTTCCAGATGAAGTTCTACGCGCTGGTGGTCTGGCGCTGGAAGGGCGTGATCCCCAAGCGGCTGCAGCTGGTCTACCTGGGCGGCGGCGGGGACGTGGTCAGCTACGACCCGGACGAGGCCGACCTGCTCGCGGTGGAGCGCAAGCTGCTGGCGCTGTGGGAGCGGATCGGGCGGGCGGTGGCCACCGGCGACTTCCCGGCGACCCGCAACCGGCTCTGCGACTGGTGCGACCACCAGGCCAGCTGTCCGGAGTTCGGCGGCACGCCCCCGCCGTACCCGCTGCCGCTGGCGCGAACGTCCGACGAGGTCGATCCCACGGGGGATCCGACGAGCAAGGAGTCGTAGGGTGACGATCCGAGTGCTGCTGGTCGACGACCAGCCGCTGCTGCGCACCGGTTTCCGGATGATCCTGGAGGCCGAGTCCGACCTGGTGGTGGTCGGCGAGGCCGGCGACGGCCAGCAGGCGCTGGACCAGGTGCGGGCGCTGCAGCCCGACGTGGTGCTGATGGACATCCGGATGCCCCGGATGGACGGTGTGGAGGCGACCCGCCGGATCGCCGGTCCGGGGCGGGACGGCCCGGCGAAGGTGCTGGTGCTCACCACCTTCGACCTGGACGAGTACGTGGTGGAGGCGCTGCGCGCGGGGGCGAGCGGCTTCCTGCTGAAGGACGTGCCGGCCGAGGAGCTGGTGCAGGCGATCCGGGTGGTGGCGGACGGCGCGGCGATGCTGGCGCCCTCGATCACCCGGCGGCTGCTGGACATGTACGCCACCAAGCTGCCGTCGGGCGAGGAGGCGCCGCCGCAGGCGCTGAACGCGCTGACCGAGCGGGAGCTGGAGGTGCTGAAGCTGGTGGCGCGCGGGCTGTCGAACGCGGAGATCGCGGCGGAGCTGTTCGTCAGCGAGACGACGGTGAAGACGCACGTCGGCCACGTGCTGACCAAGCTGCAGCTGCGGGACCGGGTGCAGGCGGCGGTGTACGCCTACGAGAGCGGTCTGGTGCGCCCGGGCGCGCTGTAGGCCCGTGGACGGACGGCGGCCCGTCCGCTCCCCCCGGTCGGAACCGGGTGGGGCGGGCGGGCCGCGGTGTCGTGCGCGCCGGGGCGGGCGGCGGTCTACTTGCCGCTGCGGCCGATCTCCCAGAAGCGGAAGAAGCCGGTGGTGTCGACGGTGGACTCCACGCCGGTGATGTTGGAGCGCGAGGTGAAGAACGCCTTGTTCTGGAACAGCGGGACGAGCGGGGCGTTGGTGGCCACGATGCCCTGGATCTGGGCGTAGGCGCCGGTCGCGGCGGCCCGGTCGGTCTGCTTGAGGGTGTCGGGCACCAGCTTCTGGCTGATCTGCGGGTCGTCCCAGCCGTGGTGGTAGGAACCGCCGTCGACGATCAGCGGGGCGACGTAGTTGTCCGGGTCCGGGTAGTCCGCGAACCAGCCGATCGTGTAGAGCTGGTACTTGCCCTCGTTCCAGCCCTTCTTGTAGGTGTCCCAGTCGGGCTCCTGCTGGACCGTGATCTGGAACAGGCCGCCGGCCTCCAGCTGCTTCTTCAGCATCTCGGCCTCGGCGGACTCGGCGCGCGAGCGCGACCAGGTGAGGGTCAGCTTGACCGGGGTCGGCACCTTGGCGGCGGTGAGGATCGCCTTGGCCTTGGCGGTGTCCTGGTCGCCGTAGCGGTCGAAGAAGGCCGTGTTGTGGCCGGTGACGCCGGCCGGGACCATCGAGTACAGCGGCTGGACGGTGCGCGCGAAGACCTCGCGGGCCAGCGTCTTGCGGTCGATCAGCTGGGCGGCGGCCTGGCGGACTGCGAGGTTGCCGGCGGTGGCGTCCTTGGTGTTGAAGACCAGGTAGCGGGTGTCGTTGCTGTCGCCCTCGACGACGCGCAGGTCGGTCTTGCCGCCCTGCTGGTCGGAGAGGATCTGGGCCGCGGTGTTCGGCTCCAGGGAGTTGTCGGCGAGGTCGACCTCGCCGCTGTCCAGCGCGGACTTGAGGTCGGCCGGCTTGTCGAAGTAGCGCAGCGTGAACTTCTTGTTCCGCAGCTTGGCGTCGCCGGTGTACTTGTCGTTCGGCGAGAGCACGACCTTCGCCGGGCCGCCCTTGGCCATCGCCTCGACCGAGTCGATCTTGTACGGGCCGGAGCCGACCTGCTTGTCGTTGGGCAGCGCCTTGTCGGCCGGGTAGACCTCCTGGTCGACGATGGCGCCGGCCGGGCCGGCCAGCTTGGCCGGGAGGGTCGCGTCGGGCTGGCCGAGGTGGAAGACCACCTCACTGTCGTTGGTCGCCTCGACGGACTTGATCGACGACAGCAGGCCGGCCGGGCCGTTCGGGTCGTTGATCTTCAGGGTCCGCTGGACCGAGTAGACGACGTCGGCGGCGGTGAGCGCGTGGCCGTTGGAGAACTTCAGCCCGCTCCTGAGCGTGCAGTGGTACTGGGTGGCGTCGCCCGCGGTGAACTCGCAGGACTGCGCGGCGTCCGGGCTGGGCGCGCTGGAGGCGGCCGGGTAGCTGAGCAGCGACTGGAAGGTGTTGCGCATCAGCAGCCAGGAGCCGGCGTCGTAGGCGATGGCCGGGTCCAGGGAGCCGGTCAGCGCGGTGGTGCCCATCGTGATGGCCTTGTCGCCGTCCCCCTTGACGGCGTCGGTGACCGAGCCGCAGCCGGCCACCGTGGCGGCGACGATTCCGGCACAGCCGAGCACGGCCAGTCGTTCAGCTGAAGTCTTCACGGGTCGCGTCCTTCTGGGGGTGCGGTCCGGCTGCGATCGCGGGCACGACGGGGGTGCCCGTCAGCGGCGGTGCCTGGGCTCGGGGGTGGAACGAACCCGAGTAGCGTGCCATATCGAACACGCCCCCCCGACACCCGCAAAGGTGACGGTTGGGACACGGCGGCGGGGCTCTGGTCAGCGCTGTCCGACGAGTTGTCAGGCAATGCCCGTTTTCTCCCGGGACGCTCCCCCGGACCGGCCGGGTCCGTCCGCTTACCGGCGGGTACCGCCACTCCGCAATGAGACGACAATCACACTCGCGAGGCCACCAGGGAGCGCAGCAGCTCCAGGTCGACCTGCTCCAGCGAGGAGAGCACCAGGCGCCCCGGCGCCGGCTCGATCGGCGTCACCGAGGGCACCGCGATCACCGGGCAGCCGGCCGCCTCGGCGGCCCGCACCCCGGTCGGCGCGTCCTCCACCACCACGCAGCGGGCCGGGTCGGCGCCCAGCCGGCGGGCCGCCTCCAGGTACGGGTCCGGGTGCGGCTTGGTGCGCGGCACCTCGTCCCCGGCGACCGAGAACGCGAAGTGCTCGGCGCCCAGCGAGCGGAGCACGATGTCGATGATGTGCCGGTGCGAGGCGGACACCAGCGCGGCCGGCACCCCGTGCGCGGCCAGCGTGTTGAGCAGCCGCTCGGCGCCCGGCATCAGCGGCACCCCGCCGCCCAGCAGGTCGACGAAGCGCTGGTTGATCAGTACGGTCAGGTCGGCCGGCGACAGGTCCACCCCGGTGCGGCTCAGCAGGTGGTCGATCACCCGGGTCATCGGACCGCCGACCACGTGGGCGCGGTCCTCGGCGGTCAGCTGGTGGCCCAGGTCGGCGAAGAGCGAGGCCTCGGCCTGCCACCAGAAGTCCTCGGTGTCGACCAGCGTCCCGTCCATGTCCAGCAGCACCGCCTGGAGGCCCCGGTCGTCGCCGCCGAGGATCTGGGTGGCGGTGGAGATGGTGGTCATGGCGGGATCCTTCCGTCCGTGCCCGGATCGGTCCCGGGGATGGCACGGGCCGGCCCGCTGGTGAGCGGACCGGCCCGTTCAGGGTCATCAAGACTACGCCCGGGTCGCCCGGATCGGGCGAACGATGCGCAACACGGGCGTTACCGGGCGTTGAAGTACTTCGCCTCCGGGTGGTGGATCACGATCGCGTCGGTGGACTGCTCCGGGTGCAGCTGGAACTCCTCGGAGAGCACCACGCCGATCCGCTCGGGCTTCAGCAGCTCGGCGATCTTGGCGCGGTCCTCCAGCTCCGGGCAGGCGCCGTAGCCCAGCGAGAAGCGGGCGCCGCGGTACTTGAGCGCGAACATGTCCTTGACGTCCTGCGGGTCCTCGTCGCCGAAGCCCAGCTCGTAGCGGACCCGGGCGTGCCAGAACTCGGCCAGCGCCTCGGCCAGCTGGACGGACAGGCCGTGCAGCTCCAGGTAGTCGCGGTAGGAGTTGTTCGCGAACAGCTCGTTGGCCGCCTCGGAGATCCGGTTGCCCATCGTGACCACCTGCAGGCCGACCACGTCGCGCACCCCGGACTCCTCCGGGCGGAAGAAGTCCGCCAGGCACAGCCGCCGCCCGCGCCGCTGGCGCGGGAAGGTGAAGCGGGTCCGCTCGGTGCCGTCCTCGTGGAAGACGATCAGGTCGTCGCCCTTGGAGTTCGCCGGGAAGTAGCCGTAGACCACGGCCGCCTCCAGCCAGCCCTCGGTCTGCAGCCGGTCCAGCCACATCCGCAGCCGCGGCCGGCCCTCGGTCTCCACCAGCTCCTCGTAGGACGGCCCCTCGCCGGTCCGGGCCGCCTTCAGGCCCCACTGGCCCTTGAACAGCGCGTCCTCGTCCAGCCAGGAGGCGTAGTCCGCGAACGGCACGCCCTTGACGATCCGCTCGCCCCAGAACGGCGGGGCCGGCACCCGGTTGTCCACCGTCACGTCGGAGCGGATCTGGCCGAGGTTGACCTCCTCCGGCTCCTCGACCTCCACCCGGGCGTGCCGGCGCTGCTTGAGCTCCGGCAGCGCGGCGCCCGGCACCCCGCGCTTGACCGCGACCAGCGCGTCCATCAGCCGCAGGCCCTCGAAGGCGTCCCGGGCGTAGCGGACCTCGCCCTCGTAGATCTCGTGCAGGTCCTGCTCGACGTAGGCGCGGGTCAGCGCGGCGCCGCCGAGGATCACCGGGAACTGGGCCGCCAGCTTGCGCTGGTTCAGCTCCTCCAGGTTCTCCTTCATGATCACGGTGGACTTGACCAGCAGGCCGGACATCCCGATGACGTCCGCGTTGTGCTCCTGCGCGGCGTCCAGGATCGCCGAGACCGGCTGCTTGATGCCCAGGTTGACGACGTTGTAGCCGTTGTTGGACAGGATGATGTCGACCAGGTTCTTGCCGATGTCGTGGACGTCGCCCTTCACGGTGGCCAGCACGATGGTGCCCTTGCCCTCCGAGTCGGACTTCTCCATGTGCGGCTCCAGGTGGGCCACCGCGGTCTTCATCACCTCGGCGGACTGGAGCACGAACGGCAGCTGCATCTGGCCGGAGCCGAACAGCTCGCCGACCACCTTCATGCCGGACAGCAGGGTGTCGTTGATGATCTCCAGCGCCGGGCGGGCGGTCAGCGCCTCGTCCAGGTCGGCCTCCAGGCCGTTCCGCTCGCCGTCGATGATCCGGCGCTGGAGGCGCTCCTCCAGCGGCAGCGCGGCCAACTCCTCCGCCTTGGACGCCTTGACCGAGGCCGAGGAGACGCCCTCGAACAGCTCCAGCAGGCGCTGCAGCGGGTCGTAGCCCTCCCGGCGGCGGTCGTACACCAGGTCGAGCGCGGCCTCGCGCTGCTCCTCCGGGATCCGCGAGATCGGCAGGATCTTGGAGGCGTGCACGATGGCCGAGTCCAGGCCGGCCTCCACGCACTCGTGCAGGAAGACCGAGTTGAGGACGACCCGGGCGGCCGGGTTGAGGCCGAAGGAGATGTTGGACAGGCCCAGCGTGGTCTGCACCGCCGGGCGGCGGCGCTTCAGCTCGCGGATCGCCCCGATGGTCTCGATACCGTCCCGGCGGGACTCCTCCTGGCCGGTGGCCAGGGTGAAGGTCAGGCAGTCGACCAGGATCGAGCCCTCGTCGATGCCGTAGTCGGCGGTGAGCTCGGCGATCAGCCGCTCGGCGATCTCCACCTTCTTGTCGGCGGTGCGGGCCTGGCCCTCCTCGTCGATGGTGAGCGCGATCAGGCCGGCGCCGTGCTCGCGGGCCAGCGAGGCGATCCGGCCGAACCGCGACTCCGGGGCGTTGCCGTCCTCGTAGTTGACCGAGTTGAGCACCGCGCGGCCGCCGAGCGCCTCCAGGCCCGCCCGCAGCACCTCCGGCTCGGTGGAGTCCAGCACGATCGGCAGGGTCGAGGCGGTGGCCAGCCGGCCGGCGATCTCCTTCATGTCGGCGACGCCGTCGCGGCCGACGTAGTCCACGCACAGGTCCAGCAGGTGGGAGCCGTCGCGGATCTGGTCGCGGGCGATCTCCACGCAGGCCTGCCAGTCGCCGGCCAGCATCGACTCGCGGAACTTCTTCGAGCCGTTGGCGTTGGTGCGCTCGCCGATCGCCAGGTACGAGGTGTCCTGGCGGAACGGCACCGACTGGTAGAGCGAGGCGGCGGCCGGCTCCGGGCGCGGGTCGCGCGCGGCCACCGGGCGGCCCTGGACCCGCTCGACCACCTGGCGCAGGTGCTCGGGGGTGGTGCCGCAGCAGCCGCCGACCAGCGACAGCCCGTACTCGCGGGTGAAGACGTCGTGCGCGTCGGCCAGCTCGGCCGGGCTCAGCGGGTAGTGCGCGCCGTCCTTGCCCAGCACCGGCAGACCGGCGTTCGGCATGCAGGACAGGCCGATCCGGGCGTTCTTCGCCAGGTAGCGCAGGTGCTCGCTCATCTCGGCCGGGCCGGTGGCGCAGTTCAGGCCGATGTAGTCGACGCCCAGCGGCTCCAGGGCGGTCAGCGCGGCGCCGATCTCGGAGCCGAGCAGCATGGTGCCGGTGGTCTCCACGGTCACCTGGACCAGCACCGGCAGGTCCAGGCCCGCCTCGGCCAGCGCCTGCTTGGAGCCCAGGATCGCGGCCTTGGTCTGCAGCAGGTCCTGGCTGGTCTCCACCAGCAGGGCGTCCGCGCCGCCGGCGATCAGGCCGGCCGCGTTCTGCCGGAAGCCCTCGCGCAGCGTCTCGTAGGGCGCGTGGCCGAGGGTCGGCAGCTTGGTGCCGGGGCCGATCGAGCCGAGCACCCAGCGCAGCCGGCCGTCCTCGGCGCCGTGCGCGTCGGCGGCCTCGCGGGCCAGTCGGGCACCGGCCTCGGAGAGCTCGAAGACGCGCTCGGAGATCTCGTACTCGCCGAGCGCGGAGAAGTTGGCGCCGAAGGTGTTGGTCTCCACGCAGTCCACGCCCACCGCGAAGTAGGCGTCGTGCACGGAGCGGACGATGTCGGGCCGGGTGAGATTGAGGACCTCGTTGCAGCCCTCCAGGTTCTGGAAGTCCTCCAGCGTCGGGTCCTGTGCCTGGAGCATGGTGCCCATCGCCCCGTCGGCGACCACCACACGGGTGGCGAGGGCCTCGCGCAGCGCGTTCGCGCGGCTCTGCTGGGTGACGGACGGGGCGGCTGCAGTGGCCATGGGGCTTCTCCCTGGGTGCGACGGCTGTCGGCTTTGCGAACCCGCTGAATCGGGGACGCACGTGGCCAGGGTATCCGGCCCCCGCCCGGGCGTGAGCACCTGTTCCGTATCCTGAGCGTTCGGCCATGAGGGGGGAGCCCACGGCATGACCACATTCCGGACGCGCATTCGAGACGGGGCACGCGGGGCGGTACGCCGCACGGGAGCCCGCGCGGGGGCGCTGCGGGCCCGCTGGCGCGGCTGGTCCCGGTGGCGGAAGGCCCTGGTGGCGGCGGGTGCGCTGCTCGCCGTGGTGGCCGTGCCGATCGGCTCGGCGGCGCTCGCGCTGCGCCTGCAGTACGTCGGCGACCCCTCCCCCGAGGCCCGCACCCGGGGCCGCGACGCCGTCTGGCTGGGCCACGCCTGGGTCGACGGCCGGAAGGGTGACGCCGAGGTTGCCGAGCTCGCCCGGCGGCTGGCCGGCACCGGCGTCCGCGACCTCTACGTGCACACCGGCCCCCTGGAGCACGACGGCTCGCTGCCGCCCGCCGTGCACCCCCGCGCGCGGTGGTTCACCGACGCCGTGCACCGCTCACTGCCCGGGATCCGGGTGCAGAGCTGGCTCGGCGACGAGGTGAAGCCGGAGAAGGACGGCCTCGACCTGGAGGACACCGCCACCCGCGAGCGGGTCACCGCCTCCGCCCGCCAGGTGCTGGACCAGGGCTTCGACGGCGTGCACTTCGACATGGAGCCGATCCGGCCCGGCTCGAAGGGCTGGCTCGACCTGCTGGAGCGGGTCCGCCCGGTCACCGCCGGACGCGGCGCCGTGCTGTCGGTGGCCGTCCCGCAGATCGACCCGCTGCCGTACCAGCACGACGTCGGCATCGCGCTCACCGGCCACGGCAAGTGGTGGGACCAGGCGTACTTCGCCGCCACCGCCCGCCGGGTCGACCAGGTCGCGGTGATGACCTACGACTCCAACATGCCCACCGAGGCCCTCTACGGCGGCTACAACGCCTACCAGACCGAGCTCGCCCTGGAGGCCACGCCGGAGGACGTCGACCTGCTGATGGGCCTGCCGTTCTACTGGGAGGACCGGTGGGGCCACTGGGGCCGCGCCGAGACGGTGAACGCCGGGATCCGCGGGATCCGGCTGGGCCTGGGGCGCCACGACCTCCAGCGGCGGAACTTCGGCGTCGGGCTGTACGTGGACTTCGCCGCCACCGAGCAGAACTGGACCGACTACCGCCGCGAGTGGGTGCGGTAGGTCCGCCCCGGGGCGGACCGGTCCCGGGCCCTCAGGCCGGGACCCTCAGGCCGGGGCCGTCCGGCGGGCCAGCGCGGCCAGGAAGCGGTGCACGGCGGCGCCCTCGCCGGTCACGTAGTGCGAGACGGCCCGGTACAGCGGCTGGTACACCTCGCCGCGCTCGGTGACGGTGAGCGTGCAGCCGCCGCCGGCCGGGGTGAGCACGAACGTCCAGGTGCCGCCGTACGGCAGGTCGGGGTCGGCGATGCCGGTCACCAGGCGGTGCGGCGGCTCGCTCTCCACCACCTCGTAGACGGTGTGCCCGTGCCGGCCGTCCTCGCGCCAGCGCGGGCGGCCGGCGGCGGTGGCGGGCAGCCTTTCGACATGCGCCACGTCCGGGCGCCAGGCCGGGAAGAGGTCGACGTCGGTCAGCACGTCCCAGACCGCCCCGGGCGGCCGCGCCAGCTCCAGGCCGCCCCCACTGAGGTGCTCCACCGGCAGCCGCCGCCCGGCGGCCCACGCCGCCGCCGACGCCCCGGCCGCACCGGCCGCCAGTGCCGCCGCCGCGGCGCCCGCCCACCGCCATCCGTTCATCCGCCGGCTCCTCGCCACCGCGCCGCCCGGCCCCCGCCTCCCATCATCGCGCCGCCGCCGCGCCGCGGCGCGCCCGGACCGCGGCGGACTGTGCGGGTGCGCCCGGATAACCGGTGGATCGCGGCCGCCCCCTCCCCCAGACTGTCCCGGTGCCCCGGCGGAACGGGGCTTCAAAGCCCGTAGGCTGGGCAGGTAGGGAACCATGGAGCGAGGCGTTCCATGGGTGACGAGAGGTTCGACCGTCGGCATCCGGCCCGCCGGCGCCCGGGCAGTCCCGGCCGGGCGGGGCGGAGGCGGCCGACCGGAGGGAGACGCTGGGTGATCGAGCTGGAAGAAGTTCCCGAGTTGATCGACCCGGTGATGGTCTGCGCCTTCGAGGGGTGGAACGACGCGGGCGACGCCGCCTCCGCGGCCCTGGCGCATCTGGACGAGACCTGGGGCGGCAAGGTGTTCGCCGCGCTCGACGCGGAGGACTACTACGACTTCCAGGTCAACCGGCCGACCGTCTGGCTGGACGGCGGGGTGCGCCGGATCACCTGGCCCACCACCAGGCTCTCGGTGATCCGGGTGACCGAGCCGACCACCCGGGACGTCGTCCTGGTGCGCGGCATCGAACCGAGCATGCGCTGGCGCTCGTTCTGCAACGAGCTGCTGGGCTTCGCGCACGAGCTGGGCGTCGAGCTGGTGGTGATCCTGGGCGCGCTGCTCGGCGACACCCCGCACAGCCGCCCGGTGCCGGTCAGCGGTGTCACCTCCGACCCCGAGCTGGCCCGCCGGCTGGACCTGGAGGAGAGCCGCTACGAGGGCCCGACCGGGATCGTCGGGGTGCTCCAGGAGGCCTGCACGCACGCCGGGGTCCCGGCGGTGACGCTCTGGGCGGCGGTGCCGCACTACGTCGCGCAGCCGCCGAACCCCAAGGCCACCCTGGCGCTGATCAACAAGCTGGAGGACCTGCTGGACCTGCGCATCCCGCCGGGCGACCTCGGCGAGGACGCCCGGGCCTGGCAGCTGGGCGTGGACCAGCTGGCCGCCGAGGACAGCGAGGTCGCCGAGTACGTCCAGCAGCTGGAGGAGGCGCAGGACACCGCGGAGCTGCCGGAGGCCTCGGGCGACGCGATCGCCCGGGAGTTCGAGCGCTACCTGCGGCGCCGGGAGAACGTCGGGCCGACCGGGGAGAAGCCGGTCGCCGGGCACGCCACCGCCGAGCGGCCCGCCGATCCGGAGCCGCCGGCCACCCGGGAGAGCCAGGACGGCGCCGAGGACGAGTGAGTCCGCCCGGCGCGCGGGCGCCGATGCGGGAAAGGGGCGCCGGGACCATGCGGTCCCGGCGCCCCTTCGCCGTGGCGGGGCCCGCTACAGCGCGACGCCGAGCAGCGCGTCCACGGTGCGGGTGACCAGGCCGGGGGCACCGGTGTCGGTGCCGCCGCCGGCCTGCTGCGCGGCGGCCCAGCGGTCCACCGCGGCCAGCGCGGCGGGCGCGTCGAGGTCCTCGGCGAGCGCCGCGCGGACCTCGGCGAGCAGCTGCTCGGCGGCCGGGCCGTCCGGCCGGGAGACGGCGGCGCGCCAGCGGGCGAGCCGCTCGACGGCCTCGTCCAGGGTGGCCTTGGTCCACTCCCAGTCCTCGCGGTAGTGGTGCGAGAGCAGGGCGAGGCGGATCGCGGCCGGGTCGACGCCGTCGCGGCGCAGCGCCGAGAC
Organism: Kitasatospora sp. NPDC057692; assembly: GCF_042799475.1. Lineage (NCBI taxonomy): Bacteria > Bacillati > Actinomycetota > Actinomycetes > Kitasatosporales > Streptomycetaceae > Kitasatospora > Kitasatospora sp. NPDC057692. The sequence continues at coordinate 29,880 of NZ_JBHVIV010000062.1, forward strand.
GAAGACCAGGTTGCCGCGGGACTTGGACATCTTGTGGCCGTCCAGGCCGACCATGCCCGCGTGCACGTACGCCCTGGCGTACGGGTGGTCGCCGGTGGCGACCTGGGCGTGCGAGGCGCCCATCTCGTGGTGCGGGAAGGAGAGGTCGCTGCCGCCGCCCTGGATGTCGAAGGACATCCCGAGGAACTGCAGCGCGATGGCGACGCACTCGATGTGCCAGCCGGGGCGGCCGTGGCCGAGCTCGGTGTCCCAGGCGGGCTCGCCGGGGCGGGCCGCGAGCCAGAGCAGGGCGTCCAGCGGGTGGCGCTTGCCGGGGCGGTCCGGGTCGCCGCCGCGCTCGGCGAAGACCGGGCGCATGGCCTCGCGGGTGAGGCCGGAGACCGTGCCGAAGGCGGGGTCGGACTCGACCGAGAAGTAGATGTCGCCGTCCAGCTCGTAGGCGGCGCCGCTCGCCAGCAGCTTCTGCACCAGCGGGACGATCCACGGGATGGACTCGACGGCGCCGATGTAGTGGGCCGGCGGGAGCAGCCGCAGCGCGGTCATGTCCTCGCGGAAGAGCGCGGTCTCGCGCTCGGCGAGGGCCACCCAGTCCTGGCCGGTCTCGACCGCGCGCTGCAGCAGCGGGTCGTCGACGTCGGTGACGTTCTGCACGTAGAGGACGTCGTGGCCGGCGTCCTTCCACACCCGCTGCACCAGGTCGAAGGCGTTGTAGGTGGCGGCGTGGCCCATGTGGGTCGCGTCGTAGGGCGTGATGCCGCAGACGTAGATCCGGGCGGTGCCGTCCTGCGGGACGACCTCCCGGATGCCTCCCGTCGCGGTGTCGTGGATACGGAGGGGGAGCCCCTGACCAGGCAGGGCGGGAACCTCGGAGGCGGGCCAGGCATGCATGGATCGACTTTAACCGTGAGAACATTTGAAAGCCTAACCAGTCGGCAAGATCGACTGGATTCGCTTCCTTTCGTGGCCCGAGCGGTTCCGGACCGTTGGTGCCCGGCGCTTGACAGCGCCGGGCGAGCCGTCCCGGATCCGCCCCGCGCACGGCCTCGCGGGGCGGTCCGGGCGGACGGGCCACCCGGTCGGCCCTGCCGCCGACCGGGTGCCCGCGACCCTCGGGGCCGCGGCCGGAGCCGCTACAACCGCTGCCAGAGGGCCGGCACGTTCGGCGGCTCCCACCCGACGATGGCCGTGTGCCCCTGGAGGCACTGGTAGGAGGAACCGCCGTAGGTCACGCGGTCGCCCGCGTTGTAGAAGGTGCCCGCCGCCCAGGTGCCGCCACCGGTCTGGGTCGGCCTCGGCGAGGTGGGCGTGCTGGTCGGCGTGCCCGTCGGGGTCGGGGTCGGGTTCTGCGCCACGTTGAGCACGAAGTCGTACGTGCCCTCCTTGGCCGAGCCGACCTGGCGGACGTTCATCAGCAGCCGCGCGTCGTAGATGGTGTCGGTGCTGTTGCGCGGCTCGTTCGGGAAGTACAGCTGGGTGGTGATCACCGGCCGGTTGGGCGCCTGCAGCTTGACGTGGATGTGCCGGGTGCGGCCAGGGTAGAGGCCGGGCACGATCGTGGTGAGGCTGAACGCGCCCTGGGCGTTGGTGAACTGGTGGCCGCGGAAGGTGTAGCCGGCGTTGTCGTAGTTGCCGTTCACGTCGGCCTGCCAGAAGTCCATCAGGACGTTGTTCAGCGGCAGGCAGGCGCGGCCGAAGACGTAGCCGCTGACGGTGAGCCGGGTGCCCGGGGTGCTGTCGGTGATGAGCGAGGTGCGCAGCGGGGAGTTGGGCTTGAAGTAGGGGCCCTCGGTCTGCTCGATGGTCGGGGCGTCGCCGTCGTGGCACTCAGGGGTGAACTCCGGCATCTCGCCGGTGCCGACGCGGTCGCGGGCCAGCGCGACACCTCCGCCGACCAGCAGCGGTGCGGTGCCGAGCACGGCGGCGGCCCTGAGGACGGACTTGCGGCTGATCCGGCGGTCGGTCGGACCGTCCGTCCCGGTGAGGGGCTCTTCGGACGCGGGCATGCGCCGACTCCTTCGGTGTGAGTGTGGGGGATCTGGTGGTGCTGGTGCTGTCCGGGGGCGGCCCTTGCCATGGTGGGGGCATGACAAGGACCGGGCCGGCGGGCCGCCCGCTCGCGCCGGGCGGTCCGCCGGTGGCCAGCAGTCAAACTACGGGCCGTCCGGGGCCGCCGCGATGGACGTGATCCGGGGATCGTGGTGATTTCCTCCGACCCTGGTGCGGAACTCCCCCGGCGTCATTCCGGTCTCCCGGCGGAAGAAGCGGCAGAAGTACGCCGGATCGCCGAAACCGGCCTCCCGGGACACCTGCCGCACCGTCAGTTCGGTGCAGGCCAGCAGGCGTTTGGCCTCCAGTGTCTGCTGCTGGCGGATCAGCCGGCCCGGGGTGCGGCCGGTCGCCTGCTTGACCATCGCCTGGAGGTGCCCCGAGGAGACGCCGAGCTCGTGCGCGCAGGACGCCACCGAGAGCTGCACCCCGCCGGGGGTGGCGATCAGCCGGGTGAAGGCGGCCGCGAGGTCCCCGGTGCGGCCGGGGAGCGCGCCCCCGCCGGCGGGCGAACAGGCCCGCAGGGCCCGCACGATGAGGATGTGCAGGCTGGCCCGCAGCACGCCCGGGTAGCCGGCCGGCCGGGCCCGGTACTCGGCCTCCATGTCCGCCAGCAGCGCCGCGATCGGGGCGGCCTGCTCGCCCAGCCGCACCGCCGGGCGGGAGGCCAGGGTGCGCAGCGCGGCGAGGTCCTGCGGGTGGGCCAGCAGGAAGTCCTCGTTGAACAGCACGACCTGGCCGGTGAGTTCGGCCGCGTCCGCCCAGTAGTGCACCTGGCCGGGGGCGATCACGCACAGCTGCGGGGGCTGCACCGGCCGCTGGACCAGGTCCAGGACGTGGGCGCCGTGCCCGCCGGTGACGAAGACGATCTCGTAGAAGGAGTGCCGGTGGGGGAAGCCGGCCCGGGACAGCGGGCCGATCGCGTCGAAGCTGCCGATCGCGAACGGGAGCAGATGCGGCAGCGGGACCTGGAGGCGGTGCAGCGGCAGGTCCAGGTGGGGGGTGGTCCGTCGCTCGTCCATCGTCGCAGTGTGGGGCCAGGGGCGCACACCGGTCCAGACCATTACCGGATGAGTGCCCCTGCACACCTCTTGATCGAGAGGTGGGGGCGCCTTCGAACCGTCGCTCCAAGGGCTGACGGACCGTCAGATCGGCGGCCAGGGGATGGACGGCCAGTCCTCGGAGGGCAGCGGGTGGGTGCCGGTGGCGAGCAGCGCGGCCACCCGGGCCCGGGCGGCGTCCAGCTCCGCGGCGGTCAGGTGCGGGGCCAGCCGCTCCCCCAGCGCGCCGTCCAGCTGCTCGGCCAGCCCGGCCAGCACCGCGGCCGCCTCGGCGGGCAGCGGCTGCCCGGCCCAGCCCCAGAGCAGGGTGCGCAGCTTGCCCTCGGTGTTGAAGGTGACGCCGTGGTCGATGCCGTAGAGCCGGCCGTCGGCCGCGGGGATCAGGTGGCCGCCCTTGCGGTCGGCGTTGTTGAGGACGGCGTCCAGCACCGCGAGCCGGCGCAGCCGCCGGTCGTCGGGGTGGACCAGCAGCGCGGTCCGCCCGTCGCCGACCTCGGCCCGGACGATCGGCAGCCAGCCGTCCTCGGGGCCGCGCGGGTCCTGGAGCGCGAGCAGCGGGGCGGCGTCCGGGTCGGGCTCCACCCACAGCTGCACCATGCCGGGGCCGTGCGGACCCTCGCGCAGCACGGTGGGCGGCACCAGCCCCCAGCCGGTGGCGGCGGACAGCTCGTAGGCGGCGACCTCGCGGCCGGCCAGGGTGCCGTCGGGGAAGTCCCAGAGCGGCCGCTCGCCGGCCACCGGCTTGTAGACGGCCTGCGCCGCGCGGCCGTCGGCGGCGGTGACGGTGCAGTAGAGGGCGGCGTTGGAGGCGTCGGTGAGCCGGCCGTGCACGGTCAGCGCGCCCTCGCGCAGCAGGCTCAGCGCACCGGGCGGGTCGGCGGCGAGGGCGGCGGCCTCGGCGGGGTCGGACCGCGGCGGCTCCGACGGGTCGTCGGGCCGGGCGGCCGGCGTGTTCAGCGCCGGTACCCGTTCGCGCGCGGGCACAGGTGGCCCTCCGGGTCGAGCGGCAGGTTGCAGAACGGGCAGGGCCTGCGGCCGGCCGCGACGAGGTCCAGCGCCCGCTTGGCGAACACCCGGGCCATCGCGCCGGAGAGCCGCACCCGGAGCATGTCGGGACCGTTCTCGTCGTCCTCGAAGACGGCGGCGCCCTCCTCCTCGCCCTCCTCCTCCTCGACCAGCGCCTGGGCCTCGACCACCAGGCAGCCGTCCACGCTGTCCCAGGCGAGCGCCATCGTGCCGACCCGGAACTCCTGCTCCAGCGGCAGGTCCAGCGGCGCGGTGTCGAGCAGGTCCTGCGGGGCGGTGGCCGGGATGGTGGCCGCGCCGCCGCTGCGGCGCAGCGCCTCGTCGAGGACCTCCTCGATCCGCTCGGCGAGCGCCGCGACCTGGGTCTTCTCCAGCAGCACGCTGGTGATCCGCCCACGGGCGCTGGCCTGCAGGTAGAACGCCCGGGCGCCGGGCTGGCCGACGGTACCGGCCACGAACCGTTCGGGCTGGTCGTAGAAGAAGACCTGACGGGTCACGCTCTCGCTCCGGGTCGTATCGATCGTCGTGGGCGTCGCGCGGACGCCGCTGGGGTCGGTCGGGGGTCGGGGCTGGGTGGTCCGGGGCGCCCGGGCGCGCGGCGCGGGGACCCACTGGTCACCCTACGACCTCCGGGGCCGCGCCGGGGAGCCGAGGCCCTGGCCGGGGCTCCGGGCCGGATCCGGGCCGGCGGCTCAGGCCGCGCCGGTGGAGCCGCCGACCACGGCGTCCCCGCTCGGGGCGCTGCCGCCGCCGTGGCCGGCCGGCCGCGGGGCGAGGGAGGCGAGGTCGCCGGTGTCGCCCATCCGCAGCACGAAGGGCCGGCGCGCGGTGTAGCGGATCGCGGTGACCGAGCAGGGGTCGATGTTGATCCGCTGGAAGTGGTCGAGGTGCAGGCCGAGCGCGTCGGCCACCACCGCCTTGATCACGTCGCCGTGCGAGCAGGCGATCCAGACCGCGTCCTCGCCGTGCTCGGCGGCGATCTTCTCGTTCCACTCGCGGACCGCGCCCACCGTGCGGTGGCTCAGCTCGCGCAGCGACTCGCCGCCGGGGAAGACGGCCGCCGCCGCGTGGTCCTGGACGGTGCGCCACAGCGGCTCCTTGGCCAGCTCGGCCAGCGGCCGGCCGGTCCACTCGCCGTAGTGGCACTCGCCGAGCCGCTCGTCCAGCGCGGGCCCGGCCAGGCCGGGGCGGGCGGCGAGCAGCGGTTCCAGGCTCTGCCGGCAGCGCTCCAGCGGGCTGCTGACCGCCTGGACCAGCGGGACCGGGGCGAGCCGGTCGGCGAGCGCGGCGGCCTGGGCGCGGCCGGTGTCGTCGAGGTCCACCCCGGGCGTCCAACCGGCCAGGATTCCGGCGGTGTTCGCGGTCGAGCGGCCGTGGCGGACGAGCAGCAGGGTGGGCATGGGGCCTACCCTACGGCCTCCCGGCCCGGGCCGGGCCCGTCCTCCGGGCCCGCCCGGGAGCCGGGCGGTGCCGCCCCGCGGCGCACCGCGGTCGCGGTGGATGTTTCGGACCGGCGGCAGGGGCGACAATGGCCCGCATGATCGTCCATTGCGCCATCTACCGCGACGGCCGTCCGGTCGCGACGCCCGCGGACCCGGCCGGCAGCCTGGCCGCCGCGCGGCGGGCGGGCCCGGGCGGCTTCGTCTGGATAGGCCTGTTCGAGCCCACCGCCGAGGAACTCGACCGGGTCGGCTCCGAGTTCGGCCTGCACCCGCTGGCCGTCGAGGACGCGGTCGCCGCCCACCAGCGCCCCAAGGTGGAGGCCTACCAGGACTCGCTGTTCGTGTCGCTCAAGACGCTCGGCTACCACCCCGGCGGCCACGCGGTGACCAGCGGCGAGGTGATGATCTTCGTCGGCGAGGACTTCGTGATGACCGTCCGGCACGGCGCCGACAGCCCGCTCGGCGGCCTGCGCTCCCAGCTGGAGCAGCAGCCGGAGGTGCTCAGGTACGGCCCGAGTGCGGTGCTGCACTCGGTCTGCGACACGGTGGTGGACGGCTACGTGGACGTGGCCGTCGGCATCCAGGCGGACCTCGACGAGCTGGAGGCGGACGTCTTCGCGCCCGGCCGGGTGGGCCGGGACGTCGCGAGCCGGATCTACGGCTACAAGCGGCAGCTGGTCACCGTCCGCCGCGCCACCGGCCCGCTGCTCGACCCGATGCTGCGGCTGGAGCGCGGCGGCGTGCCGTACGTCCGGGCCGAGGCGCTGCCGTACCTGCGGGACGTCGCCGACCACCTGGCCCGCGCCAACGACCAGGTCGAGGGCATGGACCGGCTGCTGTCGGACATCCTGTCGGCCAATCTGGCGCAGGTGAGCGTGCAGCAGAACAACGACATGCGGAAGATCTCCGCCTGGGCGGCGCTGGCCGCCGTGCCGACGATGATCGCCGGCGTGTACGGGATGAACTTCGAGCACATGCCGGAGCTTCGGCAGCCCTGGGGCTACCCGGCGGCCGTCTCGCTGATGGTGGTGGTCTGCGTGGTGCTGCACCGGGTCTTCAAGCGGCACGACTGGCTGTAGGGCCCCGGGCCGCACGGCCCGCCCCGGCCCGCGGGGCGCCCCCTCCCCCGGAGGCCCGGGGGAGGGGGCGGCGGCCGTCACGGCGGGCCCGTCAGGCCAGGCCGGCGCGCTCCAGGGCCGCGACGCCGGTGCGCAGCGCCGCGATCCGCTCGTCGAGCGTGAAGCCGGCCGGGGCCAGGGTGAGCGTGGTGACGCCCGCGTCCGCGTAGGCCTGCATCCGGTCGGCGATCCGGGCGGTGTCGCCGATCAGCGAGGTGGCGTCGACGAGCTGGTGCGGGACGGCGGCCGCGGCGCCCGCGTAGTCCTTGGCCAGGTAGCGCTCCTGGACCTCGTCGGCGGCCTGCTCGTAGCCCATCCGGCGGGCGAGCTGGTTGTAGAAGTTCTTCTCCTTGCTGCCCATGCCGCCGATGTAGAGCGCGGTGTAGGCCCGCTGGGAGTCGACCCCGGCCTCGATGTCCTCGCCGACGGCGATGGCCACGGTCGGGCAGACGTCGAAGCCCTCGAACTCCTTGCCGGGCTCGGCGCCGGCCTTGGCTCGGCCCGCCTTCAGCGGGTCGAGGGAGAGCGCGGCGTGCGCCGGGTCGAAGAAGATGCCGAGCCAGCCGTCGGCGATCTCGCCGGTCTGCTCCAGGTTCTTCGGGCCGATCGCGGCGATGTACAGCGGGATGTGCTCGCGCACCGGGTGCACGGTGAGCTTGATCGGCTTGCCGGGCCCGCCGGGCAGCGGCAGCGTCCAGTGGGCGCCCTCGTGGACCAGCCGCTCGCGGGACATCGCCTTGCGGATGATCTCCACGTACTCGCGGGTGCGGGCCAGCGGCTTGTCGAACTTCACGCCGTACCAGCCCTCGGAGACCTGCGGGCCGGAGACGCCGAGGCCGAGCCGGAAGCGGCCGCCGGAGAGGGTGTCCAGGGTGGCGGCGGTCATCGCGGTCATCGCCGGGGTGCGGGCCGGGATCTGGAAGATGGCCGAGCCGACGTCGATCCGCTCGGTCCTGGCCGCGACGTAGGAGAGCACGGTGGCCGCGTCCGAGCCGTACGCCTCGGCGGCCCAGCAGACCGCGTAGCCGAGCCGGTCGGCCTCCTGGGCGACGGCGATGTTGTCGGCGTCCATGCCGAGTCCCCAGTAGCCGAGGTTGATGCCGAGTCGCATGGGGCACTGCCTTCCAGTCGGGTTGCTCGGGAGCGCGAGGACGCGTCCGGCCGACATGCTACTGGCCGGTAGGGGTGGTCCGGGTCACATTTCGCTCGCCGGCCGCCGCACCCGGCTCCGGTGCGGCCGACGGTGGTCGTCCTGCGGGTCTGCACACCTGCCCGGGCACCGGCCGCTACGCTCAGCCGACGTGGGGCGCCGCGTCCCACCTGCGGGTTTGCCCCCGTCGCACACTCCGCCCCGCAGCGTTCCGCCACCGCACCTTCGGCCAGTGAGAGGGCCCGCCCGATGGAAAAGCGTCACCTCGGCCGCACCGGGCTGCAGGTCTCCCGGCTCGGCCTCGGCACCATGACCTGGGGTCGCGACACCGACGAGCAGGAGGCCGCCGAACAGCTCAAGGCGTTCGTCGACGCCGGCGGCAACCTCGTGGACACCGCCGACGTCTACGCCGACGGCGACGCCGAGTACCTGCTCTCCCGGCTCACCGACGGCCTCGTCCCCCGCTCCGAACTGGTCATCGCCACCAAGGCGGGCAGCGTCCCGGCCTCCGGCCGCCGCTTCGACGGCTCGCGCGGCCACCTGCTGTCCGCGCTCGACGCCTCGCTGCGCCGGCTCGGCACCGACTACGTCGACCTCTGGCAGGTGCACGCCTTCGACCCGGCGACCCCGGTCGAGGAGACCCTGAGCGCCCTGGACATCGCCGTCTCCTCCGGCCGCGCCCGCTACGTCGGGGTCTGCGACTTCAGCGGCTGGCAGCTCGCCAGGGCGGCCACCTGGCAGCACGCCCACCACGGCCGGGTGCCGCTGGCCGGGGCGCAGCTGGAGTACTCGCTGCTCCAGCGCGGGATCGAGCGCGAGGCGCTGCCGGCCGCCCGGGACACCGGGGTGGGCCTGCTCGCCGGCTCCCCGCTGGGGCGCGGTGTGCTCACCGGCAAGTACCGGCACGGCCTGCCGCCGGACTCCCGCGGCGCCTCGCCGTACCTGTCCGGTTTCGTCCAGCCCTACCTCGGCGAGCGCGCCCGGCGGATCGTGGACGCCGTCGCCACCGCCGCCGACGGGCTCGCCAGCAGCCCGCTGGCGGTCGCCCTCGCCTGGGTGCGGGACCGCCCGGGGGTGGCCGGCGCGCTGGTCGGGGCGCGCACCGCGGGGCAGCTGCAGGCGGCGCTGTCGGTGGAGGAGCTTACGCTTCCGGAGGAGATCCGCGGTGCGCTCGACGACATCTCGGCGCCGGTCCACCGCTACCCCGACCAGGGGTGGAGCGAGCTGTAGCGCCCGCTCGACCCCGCGACCCCGGCCTTCCCGACCCGACCGACCGCCGGTCCGGCCGCCCCGCGCGGCCCCGGACCGGCCCGACCCGGCCGACCGCCCCAGCACGGGGCGGGCGGCGCCCAGCATGTGGAGTTGAGCTTTTGTGGAGCGGACGATGACTGACGCGGAGAACGGCGCTCCCGAGGAGACCTCGGCGGGCCCGGGCGGCGGCGGTGCGGCCGGCGGCGCGGGCGCCGTTCCCGGGCAGGGGTCGCCGGAGCGGCACGGGTCGGACGGCCCGGCGGGCGCGGACCGGGCGGCGGCGGTCGCGGCGCTGGCGGAGCGGGTGCGCTCGGTCGGCCGGTCCGCCGGGAGCGAGGAGGGCCCGGCGGCCGGGGGCGAGGCCCCCGCGGCCCGGTCCGACCGGCCGGTGACCGACGAGCAGCGGGCCCGGGCGCTCAAGGCCGCCACCGAGGTGCTGACGGCGGGCGGCGCCCCGGCCCAGCTGGCCGCGGCCGCCGTGGCGGCCTTCGGCGACGGCGCAGCCGAGCAGCTGCGCGAGAACCCGTGGGCCGTGCTCACCCTGCCCGGCGTCCGTCCCGAGCACGCGGACGGCTTCGCCCGCGGCCTGCTCGGCCCGCAGGCCGGCCCCGGCGACCAGCGGCGGGCCCAGGCGCTGGTCGGCTGGCTGCTGGAGCAGGCCGCGCTGCGCGGCCACTCGGCCGTGGAGATCGGCGAGCTGACCACCGGGCTGGAGCGCCTCGGTGTGCCGGACTGCGCGGCCGCCGTGCAGGCCGTCGTGGTCGACGGCCACGCGATGCCGTTCCAGGAGGAGCTCACCGGTGCCGAGGCGCACGCGGCGGGCGGCGGCGAGGACGACGAGCCGCCGACCCGCACCCTGCTCGCCCTGGAGCGGCTGGCGCTGGCCGAGGAGAGCCTCGCCGAGGGCCTGGTCCGGCTGGTGTCCACCTTCGTCCCCGGCGAGGACCCGGCGGAGGACGCGGCGGAGGACGCGACCGGGGACCCGGCGGAGGCCGAGGGCGGCGGCGCCGAGGCCGAGGCCGACGAGGACTCCGAGACCGCCGAGGAGGCCCCCGCCGCGCCCGGGCCGACCGCCTGGGAGGCCGCGGCGGCAGCCGCCCCGTCCTCCTCCGCGACCGCCCTGGTCCGGGCCGTCGCCGAGAGCGCGCTCGTCCTGCACACCGGCGGCGAGGCCGCCCGCGCCGAACCGGCCGCCCTGCTGGCCGCCGCCACCGGCCTCGGCCTGCGGGCCTGGGCCGCCACCTGGACCGACCAGGGCCGGGCCGCCTTCACCGCGCTCGCTCCGCTCGCCGACGCCCCCGCCGACGCGCCCGCGCCGGTCGCCGCGCTGGCCGAGCTGCTGGCCGGGACGGCCGGCCCCGGCCGGGACGGCGACGGCACGCTCGCGCTCGACCTGCTGATCGTGCTGGACGCCCCGCTGCTGGACGTCGAACTGGCCGCCACCCTGCTGGAGTCGCTGGCGGACGGCACCCGACTGGTGCTCAGCGGCGACCCGGGCCAGCTCTGGTCGGCCGGCCCCGGCCGGTTCTTCGCCGACCTGCTGGCCGCCAAGGTCTGCCCGGCCGTCGCCTCCCGCACGCCCGACTTCGGCCCGATCGGCGAGCTGGTCTCCGGCGTCGGGATCGGCGAGCTCCAGCCGGTCGAGGCGCCCGACAAGGAGGTGGTCATCCTGACCGCCAAGGACTCCGGGGAGGCCGTCCACCGCGCCATCCAGCTGCTCACCGACTCCATCCCGCGCGCCCTCGGCATCCCCTCCGAGCAGGTCGTGCTGCTCACCCCCGGGCACGGCGGCGGGGCCGGCACCCGGGCGCTGAACGCCGCCGCCAAGGCCCGGCTCAACCCGGGCCCGGGCCGGTTCGGCGGCTTCGACCCGGGCGACCGGGTGGTCGACTCCCCCGCGCCCGGCCACACCCGGACGGCCCGCGTGGTCGACGGCGACGCCACCGGACTGCACCTGGAGTACGCGGACGGAACCCGCCGCACCGTCCCGCCCGCCGAGGCAGGGAAGCTGCGGCACGGCTGGGCGCTGACCGTCCACCAGGCCGTCGGCCGCCGCTGGCCGGGCGCGGTGGTGGTGCTGCCGGAGGACGCGGGCACGGCGCTCACCCGGCAGTGGGTGTACACGGCGTTCGGCCGCGGCGAGCGCCACCTCTCGGTGGTCCACGCCGCCGGCCCGGCGCTGCCGCAGGCCGTCGCCGAGCGCCCGGCCGCGCCGCGCACCACCCGGCTGCGGGCGATCCTCGCGGAGAACGCGGCCGAGTCCTCCTGACGACCCGGCGGTCGGCGCCGCACGACGCACGCCGGAACGGCCGGAGGGCCCCCTCGGATCCGAGGGGGCCCTCCGGCCGTTCCGGGCCGACCGCCATGAACAGAACTCATGGTTGCGGTAGAAAGCAGGCCTTGGACGCATGACCGGGGCCCGGCGGAGGGTGGAGGACGCCCGCCGCGCGCACCGCCGCGCCCGTCGTCCCCCGAGAGGAACGTCCGAAATCATGCGCCTGAAGCACCCGTTCCGCCCCGCCTCCGCCGCCGGCTGAACCGCCCGGGCCCCGCGCGCGGGTCGCGCGGGGCCCGGGCGGCGCGGCCCTGCCGGGGTCAGTCGTCGGGGTCCTCGTCGTCGTAGACCTCGCTCACGTCGAACCGGCAGATCAGCAGCTGCGGATCCGCATGCTCGAAGGGCTCCGGCAGCCACTCCCCCGGCTCGCTCGGCTCGGTGGCCGCCACCCAGAGCGTGGAGTCGGCCTCCTCCAGCCCGAACTCCTCGCTGCGGGCGGCGATCTCGTCCGGCTCGAACTCGCCGAACAGCACGCCGATCGCGGCGTTCACCCCGCCGCCGTCCGAGCCCCCGCCCGGGGTCAGCGAATCGTCCAGCCGCTCGGCCTGGGCGCGCAGCCGCTTCGGGTCGACGACGTGGTAGTCGCGGCGGATCAGCACGCTGATCGCCTCGGGCTGTTCCGGGCCGTGGTACCCGCCCGGGCCCTCGTCGCCGGGGACCTCGAAGGGGGTCACCTCGTCGTAGACCTCGTACAGGAGTTGGTCGTACGCGATGGCCGCCGTCGCGAGCTGCTCGTAGGCGGTGGACACAGCGGCGTCGTCCGCTGCGCTGTGGCTTGACACCGCTTCCAGATGACGGTCGATGGCGGCCTTGACCGCCTCGGCGGCGGCGCGTACCTCGGCAATGGTGGGCTGCGCGGCATCAGACATGGAGCAGACGCTATCTCCCCTCGGTGCCGGTACGCACAGCGGTTGTCACCTACACCCGCGATTTCACCGCAACTTCCCCCGCGATGTCCGTTCCGCGTGGGTCTGTCCCCCGGGGTGCCGCCCGGCCCCGCGCGCCCGGCGCCCGCCCGCCCGGTCCGCGCGGGCCGTCCGGGTACCGCTTCGCGCGGCACGCCGGGGGTATGCCGTCCGCAGGAGCAACGGAACTGATGCGCTGTCAGTGCGGTTCGGGCCGGGGCGGCCGGAAAACCCCGGGCCCGTTGTCGGAGGCAGGCCGTAGGCTTGCCCGCAGGCGTCCCCCAGGAGGAGCGTTTTGACCCCACCGAAGCCGGTCCGCCAGCCGGAGTACGAGTACCAGTCGCTGCGCATGCCGCGCGGGACGTCCCGCAACGCGGCACGCCAACTGCTCACCGATCACGCCGAGTACGGGCACTGGGAACTGGACAGGCTCCGCCTGTTCCCGGACGGCAGCCGCACGGTGCTGCTGCGCCGGCGCATCATCCGGCAGGTCCGGAGCTGGTGACCGCGGACGCGCGGCGGGTCGGCCCGCCGCGCGTCCGGTACTTCCGGGATGTCCGCCGTGCCCAGGGGCTCAGCGGGCGCCGGCGCGGGTGCGGCGGTAGAGGACGCCGCCGCCGAGCAGCAGGGCCAGGCCGGCCGCGCCGAGCAGCTCGGTGTTGCCGGCGCCGGTGGCGGCCAGCTGGTGGCCGGCCTCCGCGACGGCCGGGCCGCCGGTGCGCGCGGCGGCCTGGCTCACCTCGGCCGGGCCGGCGTTCTGCGCGACGGGAGCGGCCTCGGCCGGACCGCCCGCTCGCGGGGCGCCCTGCACGGACTCCGCCGCGCTCTGGGTGACCGGCGGGGTGACGACGGGCGGCGGCGCGCTGTGCGGGGCGTGCTCCTCCGGGCAGTCCTCCTCCGGCGCGGCGGGCTTGGCGGGTGCCGGCGCGGCCGCGTTGACACAGGTGTTGCCGTACGCCGGGTTGAGCGCGCCGACCACGTCCACGGAGTTGCCGCAGGCGTTGACCGGGACGTGCACCGGGGCCTGGACGCTGTTGCCGGAGATCACGCCGGGTGAGCCGGTCGCCGTGCCGGCGGCCGCGGCCCCCGAGGTGGCGGCGGCCGCCGCGGCCGCACCCGACGCGGCCGAACCCGCCTGACCGGCGCCCGACTGGCCCGCGCCCGACTGGCCTCCACCGGCCTGGCCGCCTCCGGCCTGGCTTCCGCCCGGCTGGCCGCCACCGGTGTGGGCACCGCCCGACTGGCCGCCGCCGGTGTGCGCGCCGCCCGTGTGGGCGCCGCCGCCGGGACGCCCGGAGGCGTTGGCACAGGTGTTGCCGTAGGACGGGTTCAGCAAGCCGATCACGTCGACCGTGTTACCGCAGGCGTTGATCGGCACCTCGATCGGCACCTGCACCGAGTTGCCGGAGGCGACACCCGGCGAGCCTGCCGCGACACCCTCCGCGCCGGCGCCCGCGTAGGCGTAACCGGCGGTCGAGGCCAGCACACTGCCGGTGGCCACGGCCGTGAGGAGCCCCTTCTTGGCTGCGTTCCTCATATTTTCCCCTGACATTTTGAGACGACGTGACGACCCTCCGAAAGTCGGAATTACCGATTGGGTGGAGAGGTCCTCGGCTGCATGGGAGAAAACGAAGGAATCCGCCGGGAGGTTGGCCGACGGATCCCCCATTCACCCTTTCGAGTGGGCCCATGGACCGGGCGCAGGGCGCGCCGGAAAAACAGGCGCCCCCGGTACGGCGCGCACGCCGCCCGGGGGCCGGCCCAACGACCGATCTGGGCTCAGACGTTGAAGCAGGTGTTGCCGAACGTCGGGTTCAGCACGCCGATCACGCTGACGGTGTTGCCGCACGCGTTGACCGGGATGTGCACCGGGATCTGGATCTGGTTGCCGGAGAGGACGCCCGGGGAGCCGGCGGCCACGCCCTCGGCGCCGCTGTGGGCGGAGGCGACACCCGAAACGGCGAGCACCAGGCCGCCGGCGGCGGCGGTCACGGCGGCGATCTTCTTGACCTTCATCATTCCTCCTGTATGAACACCCGGATATCGGTTCCGGGCCCTCGGAGGAAGCAACGACGTTGCGGCGAACGGGGTACGGAGGGAAGCCCGCCTTCACCCAGACCGGTGATACGACGAACAGGAAATCGATCTGTCGGAACGGCGACGGCCCGCTCCCGGACCGTCCGGGAGCGGGCCGTCGCCGGGCGCTCAGCAGGCGTCGATGAACCGGTCCAGCACCCGCACACCGAACTTCAGGCCGTCCACCGGCACCCGCTCGTCCACGCCGTGGAACATCCCGGCGAAGTCCAGCTCCGGCGGCAGCTGCAGCGGGGCGAAGCCGAAGCAGCGGATCCCGAGGTCTTGGAACGACTTGGCGTCCGTCCCGCCGGAGAGGCAGTACGGCACGGCGCGGGCGATCGGGTCCTCGGCGCGCAGCGCGGTCTGCATCGCCTCGACCAGGGCGCCGTCGAAGCTCGTCTCGATCGCCTTGTCCGAGTGCAGGCTCTCGCGCTTCACGCGCGGGCCGAGCACACTGTCCAGCTCGGCCAGGAACTCCTCCTCGTAGCCGGGCAGGAAGCGGCCGTCCACGTGCGCGGTGGCCTGGCCGGGGATCACGTTGACCTTGTAGCCGGCGCCGAGCATGGTCGGCTGGGCGGTGTTGCGCAGCGTGGTGCCGATCATCTTGGCGATGCCGCCGAGCACCCGCAGCGTCTCGTCCATGTTCTCCGGGTCGAGCTCGACGCCGAGCGCGTCCGACAGCTCGTCCAGGAAGGCCCGCACGGTCTTGGTGATCCGCAGCGGGAACTGGTGGCGCCCGAGGCGGGCGACCGCCTCGCACAGCTCGGTGATGGCGTTGTCGTCGTTCTCCATCGAGCCGTGCCCGGCCCGGCCCTCGACCGTGAGCCGCATCCAGTGCATGCCCTTCTCGGCCGTCTCCACCAGGTAGAGCCGGGTGCGGTCGTTGACGGTGAAGGAGAAGCCGCCGACCTCGCCGATCGCCTCGGTCACGCCCTCGAAGAGGCCCGGGTGCTTGTCCACCAGGTACCGGGCGCCGTAGGTGCCGCCCGCCTCCTCGTCGGCCAGGAAGGCCAGCACCAGGTCGCGCGGGGGCTTGCGGCCGGTGCGCAGCCGGTCGCGGACGACCGCGAGGGTCATCGCGTCCATGTCCTTCATGTCGACTGCGCCGCGTCCCCAGACGCAGCCGTCGGCGATCTCGCCGGAGAACGGGTCGTACGTCCAGTCCGCGGCGTTGGCCGGCACGACGTCGGTGTGCCCGTGGATCAGCAGGCCCGGACGCGAGCGGTCCTCGCCCTCGATCCGGACCACGGTGGACGCCCGCCCCTTGGCCGACTCGATGATCTGCGGTTCGAGGCCGAACTCGGCGAGCTGTTCGGCGACGTACTCGGCCGCCTTGCGCTCCCCCGGACCGGAGCCGTCGCCGTAGTTGCTGGTGTCGATCCGGATCAGGTCGCGACAGAGGTCGGCGACCTCGGACTCGCCCGTCACCCCCGGCGCCGCCGCACGCTCCGCCGACTCGCTCCGCTCGCTCACGGTCACTCCTCGTCTCCAGCCCGCACCGGCGCCCCAGCGCCACCCCCGGGACCTCCACCCGGGTCGCACGAGCACGTCCGACCATCCTCTCCCAGCCCCCGACCCGGATCCACCCCCACGAAACGGGCCGACACACCGCCGCAACCTGCGGTCCCCCGTCCGGAGCCGTTTTGGGGCCGGAAGCCGATCACTGCTACAGTTACATCTGTCAGCGCGGCCGACGAACAGAAGGAAGCCGCGAGGACAACACCCCGTCCGGGTGGCGGAATGGCAGACGCGCTAGCTTGAGGTGCTAGTGCCCTTTATCGGGCGTGGGGGTTCAAGTCCCCCCTCGGACACCGCTGAGCGGGCCAGGAGAAATCCTGGCCCGCTTTTCGTGTTGCCCTTCCGCCCGTTTCCGTCCGCTTTTGCCCTGACTGTTTCCCGTCGGCGCACCTTTTGTACGCCGTTGGTCACTGTTCGCCCGCCGTGACCTGAGGTTTACTTTGTCGGCGCCGCCCCGCCGAGGGGTGGTGCCAACGGGGGTGTCCATGCCGGTTTAGGGGAAGGGCGGGTGTTCCGTGGGGAACTTCCCGGGTGGGTCGTATGCCGTTGACGTGCGTGGAGCCGAGCGGGTCTGCGTCATCGGCGCGGGGCTGTCGGGCCTGGCCGCCGCGCACGCGCTCGCGGTGCGGGGCATCGACTTCGTCTGCCTGGAGAGGGCTCCGGAGGTCGGCGGGATCTGGCGCGGGCCCGCCGCCGGTGAGCGCGGGCCGGGCTACCGGTCCCTGCACCTGAACACCGCCAAGGAACTGACCGGCTACGCCGACTTCCCGATGCCGGACGCCTATCCGACCTATCCCCGGCACGACGAGATGGCCGCCTACCTGCGGGCCTTCGCCGAGTGGGCGGGCCTGTCGCCGCGCATCGAGTTCGGCACCGAGGTGCTGTCGGTCCGGCCGGACTTCGACGGGTCCTGGCTGGTCGGCAGCCGGGACGCGCACGGGGTCACCACCACCCGGCGGTTCGCCCGGGTGGTCGTCGCCTCGGGCGCCAACGCGGAGCCGCTGCTGCCGGACCCGGTACCGGAGGGCTCCGAGTCGTTCACCGGCCGCATGCTGCACGCCGTCGACTACCAGGAGGGCCGCGAGTTCCGCGGGCAGCGGGTGGTCGTGGTGGGCCTCGGCGCCTCCGCCGTGGACGTCGCCTCGGACCTCTCCCGGCACGCCGCGCGCACCGTGCTGTCGGTCCGCCGGGGGCTGCACGTCGTCCCGAAACAGCTCTACGGCATATCGTGCGACGTGATAGCCGAGCTGCCGTGGTTCACGAGCATGTCGCTGGCCGAGCGGCGCGAGTACATCGAGCAGGCCCTGCTGGTCGCCCGGGGCCGGCTGGCGGACTACGGCCTGCCCGAGCCCGACCACCCGATCTTCTCCTCCGCCGTGACGATCTCGGACGAGATCCTCAGCCGGATCCGGCACGGCGCGGTGACCCCGAAACCGGAGATCGAGTCCTTCCGCGGCGACCTGGTCCGGTTCACCGACGGCTCGGCGGTGGAGGCCGACGCGGTCGTCTGGTGCACCGGCTACCGGATGTCCTACCCGTACCTGCCCGCCGACTGCCCGGTCGGCCCGAGCGGCCGGGTGGAGCTGTACCGGCGGATCGTGGTGCCCGAGCGGCCGGGGCTGTACTTCGTCGGCCTGATCCGCCCGGTGGGGGCCATCACCCGCGCCCTGGAGGCCCAGGCGGACTGGGTCGCGCGGCTCGTCGGCGGCGAGGAGGGGCTTCCCGCCGAGGACGTCATGCGCAAGGAGATCGACGACTACCTGGCCGGCGTCGCCGCGCGCTACGGGCAGGGGCTGGGCCCCTCGATCCAGATCGACGTGGCGCCGTACGTGCGCGACCTCCGCACGTCGTAGCCCCTGCCCGAGCGGCG
Source organism: Kitasatospora sp. NPDC057692 (assembly GCF_042799475.1). Lineage (NCBI taxonomy): Bacteria > Bacillati > Actinomycetota > Actinomycetes > Kitasatosporales > Streptomycetaceae > Kitasatospora > Kitasatospora sp. NPDC057692. The sequence continues at coordinate 47,678 of NZ_JBHVIV010000062.1, forward strand.
GTCAGCCGGTCGGCGGCCGGACGGTGTAGGCCTCCGCGGAGAGGTACGCGGTGATCCGGGGCGGACAGTCGCGCTGGTGGGCGAGCGCCAGGTAGGCGATCAGCCCGACGCCGTCCTGCGGCCGCCGCTCGGTGAGCGCGGACAGGGCCCGCACGAGCGGGTCCGGGTCCATGCCGTGCCGGGAGAGCAGGTCCACCGCCCGGTCCAGGGCCTCGCCGTCGTGCCGGACGTAGTCACGCACCGGGACGTGCAGGGTGAAGCCGCTCGGCAGGTCGGCCGCGGGGTCGGTGAAGGCGTGGCAGGACAGGACGGGCAGGCCCGAGAGCCGGGCGTCCGCACGCCCGGTCCCGGCCGCCGTGGCGGCGAACTCCCGGAGCAGGGCCGCCGGCGGCCCGTCGGGCATCCGGGACAGCTCGCCGGCCGCGGCGGCCGGCAGGCCGGAGTGGCGGACGTAGACCTTGACCCGGGGCAGTTCCCAGTCGCCGAGGTCCAGGGCGAGGAACGGGTGGCCGTCCCCCTCGGGCAGGCCCTCGAACGCCCAGTGGTGGCCGATCCGGTCCAGCGCCTCGCGCACCGTCGCACCGGCCCGGGCGGCGCCGCGGGCGGCCGGGTTCAGGTACACCTTGACCCGGGGGACGCCGCCGGGGCGCAGTTCCAGCGCGCACCACAGGGCCAGCGGGCCCTGCGGGGAGGGCGGCAGGAACAGCTCCTCCAGCTTGTCCAGACAGGCGGTGGCGAACCCCCACCGCCGGGACATGGCGTGGACGGCCTCCAGTCCGGCGCGGCCGTTCTCCTCCAGCGTGCCGGCACCGCAACCGGGTTCCAGCAGCACCCGCAGGTCGGGCGGGCCGTCCGGCCGGAAGGCGAGCGAGTACTCCACCGGCGTGTGGTCGTCGGACAGGAAGGTCCGGCCGGACGGCGGCAGGTCGAGCCGCCGTCCGGCCTCCGGTCCCAACGCCCACGTGAGGACGTCCGCGTAGGTCCGCGCGTCCTCCGGTCCGAGGCCCGCGACCTCGCACAGCCGCCACAGCTGACCCGCGGTGAACTCCCCGAGTGTCGGGACGCCCCGTCTTTCCGGGTCGCCGGTCACTTGGCCAGCCAGCTCAGGAAGGAGCTCCACAGTCCGCGCTCCTTGCGGGGTGCCCCGGCGTGCTCCTCCCGGGCGGGTGCGGCGGGTCGGGCCGCGGCGGCGGGCCGGGGCGCCTCCTGGACCGGGGTGAACCGGGTGGGCAGCGCCGAGAGCGCCCGGCTGAACGGGCCCGGACGCCAGGTCAGGCTGTCCGCCGGCACCGCGAGTTCGATGTCGGGCAGCCGGTTGAACAGGTTCTCGATGGCCGTCACGGTGATGTGCCGGGCGGGCTCCTTGGAGGGGCAGGCGTGCGGGCCCGCGCTCCAGGCCAGGTGGGCCCGGTTGCTGCCGGCTCCGCCGGCGTTGGCGGCCGCGATGCTGACCAGCACCAGCTCACCGGCCTCCAGCTTCGCCCCGGCGAACTCCATGTCGGCCGCGGCGTAGTGCGGCGCGTAGTTGGTCAGCGGCGGGTTGCCCCACAGCGTGTCGTCCAGCGCCTCGGCGATCAGCCCGCCCTTGTGGGCGTACTGGTCCTGGGTGAGCAGCCGGTGCAGGGTGTTGCCGATGAGGTTGCGCAGCGGCTCGGCGCCCGCGCCCAGGAGCAGGGCCAGCTGGTGGACCATCTCCTCGTTGTCCAGGCCCGCCTCGTGCTGCATCAGCCACGAGGTGACGTCGTCGCCGGGCCTGCTCCGCTTGAGGATCACCAGGTCGGCGGCGGCCTGCAGCAGGACGTCGGCCGCCCGGGCGGCGTTGACGCCGTCGAACATGCCGGAGATCCCGAACATCACCCGGTCGCCGATGTCGGCCGGGCAGCCGAAGAGCTCGTTGAAGACGAACAGCGGCAGCTGCTTGGCGTACTCACCGACCAGGTCGGCCGAGCCGCGGGAGCTGAACTGGGCGATGAGGTAGTCGGAGATCTGCCCGATCCGCTGGGTGAGCCGGCGGGTGTCGATCCGGGCGAGGCTGTCGGTGACGGCCTGGCGCAGCCGCAGGTGCTCGACCCCGTCGCTGAACATGCAGTTGGGCCGGTAGGCCAGCAGCGGCAGGACCGGGCTGTCGGCGGGGATCCGGCCCTCGTTGAGGTCCCGCCAGCGGCGGGAGTCCTTCCGGAACGAGGCCGGGTCCTGCAGCAGCTGCAGCGCGGAGGTGTAGTCGGTGACGAGGGTGGCCTCGACGCCCGGGGCGAGTTCGACCGGGGTGGTCGCGCCGAAGTGGCGCATGTAGGCGTAGTAGGCCTGCGGGTCGGCGGCGAACTGCGACCCGTACAGGGGTATCCGCTCGCCGGTGCCGTGGGCGGGGCACCCCGGCGGGGGTACGAGGGTGGTGGACTCAGCGTCCATGTCTGCTCCTAGTGGACACGGTCCAGCAAGTGACGGACCAGTCTGATCAATGCGTCGGCGGAGGACTTCTCGTCGCGGGCGTCGCAGGTGACCACGGGGGTGTCGTCCAACAGGTCCAACGCCTCCCGCAGGGCGGCCTCCTGGTAGACCGGCGTGCCGTCGAAGCGGTTGACGGCGATCGCGTAGTCGAGCCCGTACTGCTCGATCAAGTCGATCACGGCGAAGGAGTCCGCCAGTCGGTCGGGGTCGACCAGCACCAGCGCGCCGAGCGCGCCGCGTGCCATGTCCTCCCACATCTGCACGAAGCGCAACTGCCCGGGGGTGCCGAACAGGTACAGCACGACGCGGTCGCTCAGGGTCAGGCGGCCGAAGTCCATGGCGACCGTCGTGGTGGTCTTGCTCCGGACCCCCTTGAGGTCGTCGACCGCCTCCCCGGCCCGCGTCATGGTCTCCTCGGTGGAGAGCGGGGTGATCTCGGAGATCGAGCCGATGAAGGTGGTCTTGCCCACCGCGAAGTGCCCGACGACCAGGATCTTCACGGCGGTCTGATTGGCTCCGTCGCGAACGTAGGCCCGCTCATCCAAACTTGGCCTCAAGTCCATTCAGCACCTCCTGGAGGATTCGCGTGTCCACCTGGACGGCACGCGCGACGGGCGGGCGGACGAGAAGGTAGCCGCCCTCGGTGAGGGCGGAGAGGAGGATCCTCACCACGCCCAGGGGCAGCCGGGTGTGTCCGGCGATCTCGGCCACCGTGAGGTAGCCCGCGGCACATAACTCGAGCAGGCCCTGCTCCTCGGGGGAGAGCCGGCGGGTCGGACGCTGCTGTTCGTCGCCCGCCGCCGTGACCAGGGTGACCAGGGAGAGCTGCTCGTCGTCGGGCAGCCCCCGCCCCTTGGTGATGACGTACGGTCTCACCAGGGGCGGGGCGGCGTCGTGCGCCTGCTCACCGGGGGTGGTCATGGGCGCGCGCCCAGGCTCTCGCGCGGGGGCGCCATGAGCGCCTTGCCGAGCTGGCCGACGAGCTGCTGCATCCGGAAGGTGATGTCCGCCATGTCGACGTCCGGGGAGGCCGAGACACCGAGGTAGGCGCCCTGGCCGGCCGAGATGAGGAAGACCCACCCGCCGTCGAACTCGACCAGGGTCTGCCGCCACTGCTGCTGCGAGCCGTTGCAGAAGAACGCGAGCGAACGGCTCAGCGACTGCACCCCGCTCATCCCGGCGGCGACCCGGTCCGCGTCGTCCTTGCCGATCTCCTTCGTCCGGGCCATCAGCAGGCCGTCGGCGGATATCAGGACCGCGTGCAGGGCGCCGGGGATCTCCAGGGCGCTGTCAAGCATCCATGACAGATCGTTGTTCACGGGTACTCATGTCCTTCACTGCTCGCAGCGGTTGGGCTGCTCGTCGTTTCGGCGGCGGCCGGATTCGTCGCCCGGCCGGACTGGGTGCCCCGCTGGAAGGCGCCCATGATCGCCGCCGTCTCCGCGCCGGAGCGGGCCGGTGCCGCCGGGGCCGGAGCACCGGGGGCCGGCGCGCCGAAGCCCTGGGCACCCAGCCCCTGAGCACCGAAGTCCTGGGCGACGGGAGCCTGGGCGCCGACCGGGACCGGCTCGGCCGGCACGACGGACATCGGCCGCTTGCGGCGCCGCTTCGGCAGGCCGTCGGCTCCGGTCGCGGCCGCCACCGGAGCGGCCTCGAACGGGTTGCGGACCGCCTCGCCGCCGACGGGGTCGGCCGGGGCCGGCTTCTGCTCCGGCATGGCGGTGAGGAGTTCGTGCGGCAGGAGGAGCACCGCGCGGACACCGCCGTAGGGCGAGGAGGAATCCACCGAGGTCTCGAAGCCGAAGCGCTCACTGAGGACACCGGCCACCGCGAAACCGAACTGCGGCGGATTTCCGAGCGAGGAGACGCCGGAGACCCGCTCGCTCGACAGCAGCTTTTCCGCCCGGGTGCGCTCCTCGTCGTTCATGCCGATACCGGCGTCGTCGACGACGATGCAAATACCCTTCGGCACGGTGCGGATATTGATTTCCACCATCGTGTCGGGGCTGGAATAACTGGTAGCATTGTCGAGGAGTTCGGCGAGCGCCAGCGCCACCGGTTCGACGGCCCGGCTGGTGATTCCGTAATTGACCTGGGAGAGAATCTCCACCCGCCGGAAGTGCCGGATGCGGCCCTGCGCGCTGCGGACCACGTCGTAGATCGACGCCACCTCGCGCTGCCGGCCGAGCCAGCCGTCGCACAGGACCGCGATCGACTGGGCACGCCGCCCGAACTGCGAATTCGTGTGGTCGATCTCCAGGAGGTCCTCAAGGATGACCGAGTCGCCGTACTTGGTCTGCAGCCGGGACACGACCAGCTGCTGTTCGGCGGCGAGGCCCTGAAGGGTTCGCATGGCGGACTTGAGGACGGTTTTGGTCTCCTCGTCGGCACGCACGTGAGCCGCCTCGACGGATTGCGCGAAGTCGCTCTCCAAGGCGGCGTAGTGGGCTCTGAGCCCCTCGGCCTCCTCACGTACCGAGGCTGCCGCCCGGCGCTGGAGGACAATGACGGCGATTGCGCCGAGGAGGACAACGAGAAGAGCCCAAAGAATGGGATTCTGCAGGGAATGCGTCATAGGACTCTCTTCGGGAGAGTGGAGGCCAGCTGCTGAATTACCGTCAAAGCGGGGTGGACCGGCGGACGTCCGCGTCGGGGTCGCCGCCCGGACTGTCCGGTGAACATTCCGTCTCACACCCGCCCGATCCCCCCGGCAAGCGCCGTGATCATATCATCGGATGAAACGCCCCTCCGCAGCCCGCTACCAGGGCCGTCTAGTTGACGTGCGCTCAGTTCGCTCCGCAACGAACACCGCGCGCCGAGCGCTGCGGCGCCCATTCGACCAGACCATGTCACCGCGGGCAAACGCCCTGCTCCCGCTGCTGATGGAACGCGGCACGCCCGCGCTCGGGTTCAGCGCGACGGGACGATCGTAGGGTTCAGGGGGTTCAGCGGGTTCAGCGGGGCGTGACCGCCGGGGCCGGCCGGCGGGAGGCCCGCCGTTCGCTGAGGCCGCGCACCAGCTCGCCGACGACGAACGCCGTCACCGCGGTCACCAGCAGCAACGGGAGCAGATTGGGCGCCTCGGCCCCGAGCAGGACCGTCGCCAGCACCGTGCTGGTGACCGGCAGCCGGGTGACCGCCGTGGCGGACGCGGCGAGGCCGACCGCCAGGCCCGACGCCGTGCCGAGGCCCGGCAGCGGGGCGCAGGCCAGCCCGAGGGCGGCGCCGATCAGCACCGCCGGGAAGATCGGACCGCCGCGCAGGCTGCCCAGAGCGACACCCCAGGCCGCCGCCTTGCAGAGCGTCAGCATCAGCAGCGCGAACACCGACCAGGCCGCCGGGTCCGCGGCGAGCGTCCCCAGCGTCGCCTGGCCGGAGAGCGCCGCCTCCTGCGGCGAACGGCCGGTCAGCAGCGCGTACGCGGCGATGCAGGCACCGACCGCGACGGCGCACAGCACGGTGCGCACCGCGATCCGCCGCGCGGTCGGGGGCGCCGCGGCGCGCGCGGGATCGCCGGTGGTGAACACCTTGACCCGGCGGCCCAGCGTCTGCGCCGCCACGCAGACCGCGGTGACGGCGGCGGCGACCGGCACGCCCCACAGGAAGTCGCCCGCGTCCGGGACCCCGCTGTGCGGCACCGAGGGCAGTGAGAGCGCACCGATCGACAGCCCGGTCCAGTGGCCGAAGCCGGTGAAGACCAGTGCGCCGACGCCGCTGGCCAGCAGGCACGGCATGATCAGCAGCAGGAGCTGCGGCCCGCCGAGGCCGGCCGCCTCGATCATCAGCACGGCGGCCACCAGCGGACTGCCGAAGATGGTGGAGATCGCCGCCGTCGAACCCGCCGCGCCGAGCACCGGGGCCAGCTGCGGGCGGGCCGCCCGGCGGGCCGGGCGGACGGCGAGCAGCGCCAGCCCGCCGCCCATCGCCATCAGCGGCGCCTCCGGGCCGAGCACCACGCCGAGCGGCAGGCAGGCGAGGGCGGCGAGGACGACTCCCGGCACGGCCTTCGGCGGGGTCGGCGGACCGCCCATGCCGTCCACCGGGACATGGCCGCCGCGGCCGGGCAGCCGGGTGACGATCGGGGCCAGCAGCAGGCCGGCCAGCAGCAGCGCGGGCAGCGGCCACCACCAGGGCGCGCGGTCGTGGCCGAGGGCGTCGGGCAGGCTCTCCCAGACCCAGTGCTGGAGTTCGTGCTCCAGGCCGACGAACCAGAAGGCGGCCAGCGAGACCGGGACGCCGACCAGGGCGGAGACCAGCAGCAGGCCCAGGTAGCCCTTGGTCAGCAGGACCTGGCGCAGGCCCGGGGCGGGCGCCTGCCCGGGGGCCGCTCCCGCGACGGGGCCGGCGCCGGTCGTCGGGGCGGGCTCCGGCTCGGGGGCGGGCTCCGTCCCGGGGGCGGACCCGGTCGTCGGGACGGGCCCGGCCGTCGGCGTCGGGTCGCCGCCGCCGCTCGGACCAGCGCTCGGCTCGGGCATCGTCCGCCTCCGTCGCGTTCCCGCGCCGGTCCCGCTCCGGCCGCGTCCTGCGACCGAGTCTCGCCCGCGCCCGGGGGGCCCGCACGTAACCGCCGGTGGGCCGCGCCCCGATTGCGCCTTCGGGGTGAGTGCGGGCGGGGCGTCCGGCGGCGGGACGCGTGCGGGTCAGTCCTGGCGGATCTGCCGGGAGTCCCCGAGGGCGCTCTCGATGCCCTGCACCATCCGCCACAGCGGCGCCCGGCGGCTGGCGACCAGCACCACGACGTCGTCCTGCTCCCCCGGCCCGGCGCCCTCGGACGCGCCGCCACCGGGGCGCTCGCCCCAGGTGTCGGTGACGAAGGACATCGCCCGGTCCACCTCGGCCACCCAGTCGCTCTCGCCGCCCGACCGCAGCCAGGCGCGCAGGGCGTGGTTGTGCGCCGCGACCACCGCGGCGGCGACCACGTCGGCCCGCAGCGGCCCGTCCGGGCGCCCGGCGAAGCGCCCGCGCAGGTAGTGCGCGAGGGTGTGCTCGTAGCGCCAGACGACCGACAGCTCGTACGCGCGCAGGCCGGGGACCTTGCGGGTGAGCCGGTAGCGCTGGACGGAGAAGGACGGCTGCTCGGCGTACATCCGCAGGACGAGCCGGGCGGCGTCGCCGGCGTGCCGGACCGGGTCCTCCTCCCCGCTGCCGGATTCGAGGAACTCCGTCATGTCGGCGAGGCCGCGTTCGTGGTCGGGGAAGACCACGTCCTCCTTGGCCGGGAAGTAGCGGAAGAAGGAGCGCCGGCCGACTCCGGCGAGCGAGACGATGTCGTCGATCGTGGTCTGCTCGAAGCCGCGTTCCAGGAAGAGCTCGAAGGCGGCGGCAACCAGGGCCTCGCGCATCGCGGGCTTCGGGTGCCCGTCGTTCATGGGCTGGTCCTGTTCTTCCTTCTCGCTCATTCCCGGAACATAGCATCGGCCTCGAACACCCGGACCGGGCCGCGGACGGCCGGCCCGGGTGCCCGGGGCGGCGGCGGACTACGGCAGGTTGCGGGCCATCACGATGCGCTGGATCTGGTTGGTGCCCTCGTAGATCTGCGTGATCTTCGCGTCCCGCATCATCCGCTCCAGCGG
>NZ_JBHVIV010000063.1:0-53571 GCF_042799475.1 Kitasatospora sp. NPDC057692
AACATATCTGGCGTTGACTTTTGGCACGCTGTTGAGTTCTCAAGGAACGGACGCTTCCATCAGGCGGCTTTCACACCGGCCCTCCGGGCGCTTCGTTCTTTCGTGTCTCCAGCTTATCAGATGTTTTCCGTGCCGTTCCCGGCACTTCCTTCATCCAACTCGCTGGTGTCTTCTGCGGCTTAACGCCCCGTCCGACGTTTCAAACTCTAGCCGATCCCCGCTCCGAAAAGCGAATCCGGCCGCAATCCCCAAAAATGCACACGCCAAATAAACCCCATGCGGGAAGCGTTGGTATTTCCAGAGGATTGGCCGCCCCGGGACCGTCCGCGCCGATGCGTGTCCGGTGCTCCCTGTCGAGCGACTAGAGAACAGTACGCCGGTTCCCGGCCGAAGGCAAACGGCGGGCAAACACCCGGACACGCCGTAGGCCGGCCCGCAGGTGAGCGGGCCGGCCTACGGCGGTGGTGCGTGTCAGCTGTTGGTCGGGAAGCCGAGGTTGATGCCGCCGTGCGACGGGTCCAGCCAGCGCTGGGTGACGGCCTTGCCGCGGGTGAAGAACTGCACGCCGTCCTGGCCGTACGCGTGGGCGTCGCCGAACAGCGAGGCCTTCCAGCCGCCGAAGGAGTAGTAGGCGACCGGAACCGGGATCGGCACGTTGATGCCGACCATGCCGACCTCGACCTCGTACTGGAAGCGCCGGGCCGCGCCGCCGTCGTTGGTGAAGATGGCGGTGCCGTTGCCGTACGGGTTGGCGTTGATGAGGGCGAGGCCCTCCTCGTAGGAGGCGACCCGCACCACGGAGAGGACCGGGCCGAAGATCTCGTCGGTGTAGACGGACATGCCGGGCTTCACGTGGTCGAACAGCGTGGGGCCGAGCCAGAAGCCGTCCGCGGTCGGGGTGCCGTTGCGGTCCTCGGCGGTGACCGGGTGCTTGCGGCCGTCGACGGCCAGCTCGGCGCCGTCGGCGAGGCCGGACTCCACGTAGGAGGCGACCTTGTCCCGGTGCTGGCCGGTGACCAGCGGGCCCATCTCCGACTCGCCGTTGCAGCCGGGGCCGACGGTGAGGGTGGCCATCCGCTGCTTGATCTTCTCGACCAGCTCGTCGCCGATCGGGTCGACGGCGACCAGGACGGAGACGGCCATGCAGCGCTCGCCGGCCGCGCCGAAGCCGGCGTTGACGGCGGCGTCCGCGCTCAGGTCGAGGTCGGCGTCGGGCAGGACCAGCATGTGGTTCTTGGCGCCGCCGAGAGCCTGGACGCGCTTGCCGTAGCGGGTACCGGTCTCGTAGACGTAGCGGGCGATCGGGGTGGAGCCGACGAAACTGACCGACTTGATGTCGGGGTGCTCCAGCAGGCGGTCCACCGCGACCTTGTCGCCGTGCACGACGTTGAAGACGCCGTCGGGCAGACCGGCCTCCTTCCACAGCTCGGCGAGGAAGTTGGCGGCGGACGGGTCCTTCTCGGACGGCTTGACGACCACGGTGTTGCCGGCCGCGATGGCGATCGGGAAGAACCACATCGGCACCATGGCCGGGAAGTTGAACGGCGAGATGATCGCGACCGGGCCGAGCGGCTGGCGGATCGAGTAGACGTCGATGCCGGTCGAGGCCTGCTCGGTGAAGCCGCCCTTGAGCAGCTGCGGGATGCCGCAGGCGTACTCGACGACCTCGAGGCCGCGGGCGATCTCGCCGAGCGCGTCCGAGTGCACCTTGCCGTGCTCGGCGACGATGATCGACGCCAGCTCGTCCTTGCGCGCGTTGAGCAGCTCGCGGAAGGAGAAGAGCACGGTGGCGCGCTTGGCGACCGAGGCGGTGCGCCACTCGGCGAAGGCGGAAGCGGCGGCGGCGACCGCCTGGTCGACCTCCACGACCTCCGCGAAGTCGACCTGGCCCGTGACCTGGCCGGTGGCCGGGTCGAAGATGTCACCGCGGCGGGGCGCGGTACCGGCGGTGGCGACCGGCCGTCCGCCGATCCAGTGGGTGATGTGCTTGCTCAAGGTCCGTCTGCCTCCGAAGTCGGGGCGGCCTGACGCCACCGCGCTCACGGTCCAGTCTGCTGTCCGGTCCGGGCGGTCTCAACGAACAGGCTGACGGGGATCGGGGATTCAGCCTTACAGGTCGTCGGCGGGTGGGCCCGGCCGGGTGAACCCGGCGGGAAGGGCGACGGCTCAGGCGTCGTCCTGGTCCTCCGGCCGGTCCTCCAGATAGGGGTCGTGCAGACCGTCCGCCGCCTCCTGGGTCTCCAGCAGGTCCAGCCGCAGGTCCTGGGCCCAGGCCAGTGCCCACCGCTTGAGCTCGTCGACGTCCCCGGCGGGCAGGCCGCGGGCCCGGAACCGGCCGTCGGCGGCCTCGGCCAGCGTCTCCAGCCGCTCGGCGAGCGCGGTGGGCTGGAAGTCCGCGTCCAGCCCGGTGGCCAGCGCGAGAAGTTCGCCCTCTCGGTAGCAGGCGGTGAGCGCGTGCACGTCGATGAGGTCGCGGGGCAGCGCGCGGTCGACGAGCAACGCGGTGGTGAGGGCGGCGGCGTCCTCCAGGGCCACGGCGGTCACCGCCGACGGGGTGCCGTCCGGCCCGCCGAGGCCGATCCGGACCGGGCGGTGGCCCAGCGGCTCCTTGCGCAGCTCGACGGTGTGCGTCCGTCCACCCAGGACGAGCCGGACGGAGAGCTGCTCCAGCCGGGGCGTACCGGGGCGCTCCGCGGCCTCGCCGCCCGCCGCCCGGTAGGCGGCGGCCAGGTCGGCCGCGGCCTGCGGCAGGTCGGTGGCGCCCTCGGCGACCAGGGTGAGCCCGTCCTGCTCGCAGGCCGGGAGGCCGTGGGCACGCAGCGCGTGCCCGCCGGCGAGGGCGAGACCGTGCCGGTCGCACACGGGCCGGGCCAGTTCGACGAGGCGCAGCTGGGCCCGGTCCGGGTGGAGGGACGGGCCGACGGCGTCCGGGGCGGTGGTCACCCCTCCAGTCTGGCGCGCCGTGGGCGGCGGCGCGCCCGGCGGACCGGCGCGGGACGGGTGGCAGGGGTGGCAGGGTCCAGCGGGGTGCTCACCAGTCGCCGAGTGCGGCGGCCGCCTCGTGCAGGGCGAGCTCCAGCCTGACCGGGTCGTTGAGCCGTCCGGTGCCGTCGGGCGGGACGAGCCAGCGCACCCCCCGGCCGCGGCGGTCGGGATGGGGGACGACGATCCAGGTGCCCTCGCCCGTGCAGCGCACGCCGGTGCCGATCCAGCGGGCGGCGGTGCCGACGGGCACCAGGAAGCCGACGTGCTCGTCGCCGAAGTCGGCGAGGACCGGTCCGCAGGCGCCGGCGCCGAAGAGGTCGACGGCCGGGCGGCCGAGCCGGCCGGGGACGGAGAGGACGTCCCAGCGCCGCCCGGCCGGGAGCAGCACCAGGCCGAGGCCGCTGCGTTCCCACTGCTCCCGGAAGGCCGCCGGGTCGGGTGCGGCCTGGGCCAGCCAGTCCAGTCCGGTGATCTCCATGTGCTGTCCCCGCTCTGCGCGTCGGTGCGTTCGGTGGCGGCGGGACACGCTGAGACCCGCCGTCACCAACGAGAGGCGGACGGCGGGTCTCTCTTACACGGTTCGACCGATCGCCACCCTCGTGGCGCCGGCGGGGGTCAGCTGTCGAAGCCGAGCCCCATCCGGTCGAGGGTGCGCAGCCAGAGGTTGCGCCGCCCGCCGGTGCGGTCGGCGTGCTCCAGCGAGCGGGTGGTGATCCCGATGCCGGCCCAGCGGACCGGCTCGGGCGGGAACGGCAGCGGCTTGCGGCGGACCATCTCCAGTTCGGTGCGCTCGGTGCGCTCCCCCGCGAGCAGGTCGAGCATGACCTCGGCGCCGAACCGGGTGGCGCCGACGCCGAGGCCGGTGTAGCCGACGGCGTAGGCGACCCGGCCCTGGTGGGCGGTGTCGAAGAACGCGGAGAACCTGCTGCAGGTGTCGATCGCGCCGCCCCAGGCGTTGGTGAAGCGGACGCCCTCCAGTTGGGGGAAGCACTGGAAGAAGTTCCGCGCCAGGGTGCGGAAGGTCTCCGGCCGCTGGTCGTACTCGTGCCGGACGTGTCCGCCGAAGCGGTAGACGGCGTCGTAGCCGCCCCAGAGGATCCGGTTGTCCGCGGAGAGCCGGAAGTAGTGGAACTTGTTGGCGCTGTCGCTGAGTCCCTGACGGCCCCGCCAGCCGATGGCCGCGAGCTGCTCGGCGGTGAGCGGCTCGGTCATCAGCGCGTAGTCGTACACCGGGACGACGTAGGGACGGACCCGCTTGAGCAGGGAGGGGAAGGCGTTGGTGCCGAGCGCGACCTTGCGGGCGAGGACCCGTCCGTAGGGGGTGCGCACGGTCATGCCGCCGCCGTGCTCGCTCAGGCTGCTCGCCGGGGTGTGCTCGTAGATCCGCACGCCCTGGCCCAGGCAGGCCTCCTTGAGGCCCCAGGCCAGCTTGGCGGGGTGGAGCATGGCCACGCCGTCCTTGTCCCAGATCCCGCCGAGGAAGGTCGGCGAGTCGACCTGGGCGCGCAGTTCGTCGCGGTCGAGCACGGTGACGTCGAGGCCGTACCGGGCGACGGCGTCGGCGACCTCCTGGAGTTCGTCGACCTGGTGCGGCTGGGTGGCGATGTCGATCTCGCCGGTGCGCTCCCACTCGGCGTCGATGCCGTAGCGCTCCAGGGTGGCCTCGATGCCGTCCAGGTTGGCGGCACCGAGGCGCTCCAGCTGTCCGAGTTCGGCGGGCCAGCGCTGCAGGCCGTTGCCGAAGCCGTGGGTCAGGCTGGCCGCGCAGAATCCGCCGTTGCGCCCCGACGCGGCCCACCCCGCCTCCTTGCCCTCGACCAGGACGACGTCCAGTGAGGGGTCGCGCTCCTTGGCGACGAGGGCGGTCCAGAGGCCGGAGTAGCCGCCGCCGACGACCAGCAGGTCGCAGGTGGTGTCGCCGACCAGGGCGGGCAGTGCCGCCGGCCGGCCCGGGTCCTCCAGCCAGAAGGGGGTGGGCCTGGCGTCACTGAGTGCGCGGGCGGAATCCATGCATTATCAGCCACTTTCTACACATTGGCGGTGGTGGTCGGCCCCCTCCCGACGGTACGACGGGAGGGCGGCCGGGTCGGTCAGGCGGTGGCCTTGCGGCGGTTCCCCAGCCACTGGCCGGCGACGGTGAGCACGACGGCGGCGATGAACATCGCGGTGCCGATGACGTTCACCTGGACCGGGATGCCGCGCTGCGAGGCGCCCCAGACGAACATCGGGAAGGTGACCGTGGTCGGGCCCGAGTTGAACTGGGTGATGATGAAGTCGTCGAAGGAGAGCGCGAAGCTGAGCAGCGCGCCGGCCGCGATGCCGGGGGCGGCGAGCGGCAGGGTGACCCGCAGGAAGGTCTGGGCGGGGGTCGCGTAGAGGTCCTGGGCGGCCTGTTCGAGCCTCGGGTCCATGCTCATCACGCGGGCCTTGACCGCCGTCACCACGAAGCTGAGGCAGAACATGATGTGCGCGATGAGGATGGTGGTGAAGCCGAACGGGATGCGCATGTTGAGGAAGAGGGTGCCCAGCGAGGCGGCCATCACGACCTCGGGCATCGCCATCGGCAGGAAGATCATCGCACTCGTGGCGGCCTTGCCGCGGAAGCGGTAGCGGGCCAGGGCGAAGGCGACCATGGTGCCGAGGACGGTGGCGCCGACGGTGGCGGCGACCGCGATCTGCAGGCTGAGCGAGAGCGACCGGCACATGTCGGCCACGCCGCAGGGGTCGGTCCAGGCGTCGGTGGAGAACTCGTTCCACTCGTAGTTGAACTTGCCGACCGGCTTGTTGAACGAGAAGGCGAGCACGACGAGGTTGGGGAGCACCAGGTAGGCGAGGGCCAGCAGGCCGGCCAGCACCACCAGGTTGCGGCGCACCCAGGCGATCACTCGGGACATCAGACCAGTTCCTCCGTCCCGGCCTTGCGCATGTAGACCGTCACGATGCCCAGGATCAGGGCCATCAGGATGAAGCTCAGCGCGGCCGCGGTGGGGTAGTCGAGCACGTTCAGGAACTGCTTCTGGATGCCGTTGCCGACCATCTGCTCGCTCGGCGAGCCCAGCAGCTGGGCGTTGATGTAGTCGCCGGAGGCGGGGATGAAGGTGAGCAGGGTGCCGGCGACCACGCCGGGCAGCGAGATCGGGAAGGTCACCTTGCGGAAGGTGGTGAACGGGCGGGCGTAGAGGTCGCCGGCGGCCTCGTGCAGGCGCGGGTCGATCCGTTCCAGCGAGGTGTACAGCGGCAGGATCATGAACGGCAGGAAGTTGTAGGTGAGGCCGCAGACCACGGCGAGCGGGGTGGCGAGCACCCGGTCCCCCTCGGTGAGGCCGAGGGCGGCCGTGACGTCCAGGACGTGCAGGGCGTCGAGCGCGCCGACCACCGGGCCGCCGTCCGCGAGGATGGTCTTCCAGGCGAGGGTGCGGATCAGGAAGCTGGTGAAGAACGGCGCGATGACCAGGATCAGCATGACGTTGCGCCAGCGCCGGTTCACCTTGAAGGCGATGGTGTAGGCGAGCGGGTAGCCGATGGCGAGGCAGAGCACGGTCGCGGTGGCGGCGTAGCCGAACGAGCGGACGAAGTGCCACTTGTACTCGACCAGGGCGTCCCAGTAGGTGGCGAGGTGCCAGGTGACGCGGAAGCCGTCCTCCAGCGAGCCGGTCTGCAGCGAGGTGGAGGCCTGGTAGACCATCGGCACCGCGAAGAAGACGACCAGCCAGGCGATGCCGGGCAGCAGCAGCCAGTACGGGGTGAGCCGGCGACGGGGCCCGGGGGCGGCCGCGGGCAGGGGGACGACCTGCGGCGGCGAGGCCGGGGTGGTGGTGGTCATGCCGCGTCCTCCCCGGTGCCCGCGTCGATCGCCTGGGCGGCGTCCAGGGCGAAGGAGTGGGCCGGGTTCCAGTGCAGGACGACCGGGGCGCCGGGGACGATCCGGGCGTCGCGCTCCATGTTCTGCTCGAAGACGGTGACCTCCTGGCCGCCGTCCGTGCGGACCAGGTACTGGGTGGAGACGCCGATGAAGCTGGAGTCGACGACGGTGCCGGCGAGCCGGTTGCGGCCGTCGGCGACCTCGGCGGAGCCGTGCTCGATGGTGATCTTCTCCGGCCGCACGCCGAGGTGGACCCGGGTGGCGCCGGTGGCGCAGCGGGCCCTGGGGACGGTGAGCCGGGTGCCGGCGGCGGTGAGCAGCAGGTCCTCGCCGGCGCCGCCGGTGACCTCGGCGGCGAGCAGGTTGGACTGGCCGAGGAAGTTGGCCACGAAGGTGGTGGCGGGGTTCTCGTAGAGCTCCGCGGGGGCACCGAGCTGTTCGACCCGGCCGCCGTTCATCACCGCGATGGTGTCGGCCATGGTCATGGCCTCCTCCTGGTCGTGGGTGACGTGCACGAAGGTGATGCCGACCTCGGTCTGGATCCGCTTGAGCTCCAGCTGCATCTGGCGGCGGAGTTTGAGGTCGAGGGCGCCGAGCGGCTCGTCGAGGAGCAGCACCTGGGGGTGGTTGATGAGCGCGCGGGCGACGGCGACGCGCTGCTGCTGGCCGCCGGAGAGCTGGTGCGGCTTGCGCCGGGCGTACTGGCCGAGCTCGACCAGGTCGAGCATCTCGTCGACCTGCTTCCTGACGTCCTTCCTGCCGCGGCGGCGCAGGCCGAAGGCGACGTTCTCGAAGATGTCGAGGTGCGGGAAGAGCGCGTAGCTCTGGAAGACGGTGTTGACGGGCCGCTTGTACGGGGGGAGCCGGGTGACGTCCTGGCCGCCGATCAGGACGGTGCCGGCGGTGGGTTCCTCCAGGCCGGCGATCATCCGCAGGGTGGTGGTCTTGCCGCAGCCGGAGGCGCCGAGCAGGGCGAAGAAGGAGCCCTGGGGGACGGTCAGGTCCAGCGGATGGACGGCGGTGAAGGAGCCGTAGGTCTTGCCGATGCCGGTGAGGCGGACGTCGCCGCCGGCGGCCGCGGAGCTCTGCTGCTCTGTCATGGGTGGTGTCTCTCTGGTTTTCTCTGCCGTCGGTGGGGGTCAGGCGCCGATGAGCTTGGAGAACTTCTCCTCGAAGTCGCTCTCCTCGGTCTCGGTGAGGGTCCGGAAGACGTGCGCCTTGGCCGCCATCTCGGGGGTGGGGACGACCAGCGGATTGGCCGCGCTGTCCGGGGCGATGGCGGCCAGTTCCTCCTTCACGCCGGTGACGGCGGAGACGAAGCCGATGCCTGCGGTCAGCTGCGCCGCGATCTTCGGCTGATAGTAGAAGTCGATCAGCTTCTCGGCGTTCGTCTTGTGCTGGGCCTTGGCCGGGACCAGCAGGTTGTCGGTGCTGCTCACGAAGCCCTTCTCGGGTATCGCGAACTCGATGTCAGGGTTGTCGGCGCGTAGCTGGATCAGGTCGCCGCCCCAGGCGACGCAGGCGGCGATGTCCCCGGAGGAGAGCTCCTGGCCGTAGTCGTTGCCGGTGAAGCGCCGGATCTGCTTGTTGTCGACGGCCTTCTGCAGCCGGGCGACGGCCGCCGCGTAGTCGTCGGCGGTGAACTTCGCCGGGTCCTTGCCCATGTCCAGCAGGGTGATGCCGACGCTGTCGCGCATCTCGGAGAGGAAGGTCACCCGGCCCTTGAGGTCGGGGTCCTCCAGCAGCTGGGCGACGCTGGTGACCTCCTTCCCCCTGGTGGCCTTCCGGTTGTAGGCGACGACCACCTGGATGCCGGCCCACGGGTAGCTGTAGAGCCGCCCCGGGTCCCAGTCCGGGGCGCGGAAGCGGGACTCGACGGTGGTGATCGCGGTGGTGACGTTGGCCGGGTTGAGCTTCTGCGCCCAGCCGAGGCGGATCATCCGGGCGGCCATCCAGTCGGTCAGCACCATCAGGTCGCGGCCGGTGTCCTGGCCGGCCGCGAGCTGGGGCTTGACCTTGCCGAAGAACTCGACGTTGTCGTTGACGTCCTCGGTGTACCTGACCTTGATCCCGGTGGCGGCGGTGAAGGCCTCCAGGGTGCCGTGCTTCTCCTTGTCGTTCTCGTCGGTGTCGACGTAGAGCGGCCAGTTGGAGAAGTTCACCTCCCGCTCGCGGTCCGAGAGGTCCTCGGCGGCGTTCGCGGCAGAGTCGCCGGTCCCGTTGGCGGTCCTGGCCGGCGGGATGCCGCAGGCGGCCAGCGAGCCCGCGCCGGCGGTGAGGGCGGCGGCGCGCAGCACGGTGCGCCGGCTGAGGGCGGCCCGGCCACTGGTCAGACTGCGTTCCCAGGCCTTGCGGACCGGTTCCGACAGTCCGTCGGTGAGCTCGTTGAACGCCATGGGACGGGCCTCCTGGGGGGCGAGGGGGGTGTGGGGGACCACCCGGTCCGGTTATCTGTCTCCGAAGACGGTGCGGTGCCAGTCCTTGCGGGCGACCGCGGTGGTGTCGAACATGACGTGCTTGACCTGGGTGTACTCGTCCAGCGAGTACTGCGACATGTCCTTGCCGTAGCCGGAGGACTTGTAGCCGCCGTGCGGCATCTCGCTGATGATCGGGATGTGGTCGTTGACCCAGACGCAGCCCGCCGCGATCTCGCGGGTGGCGCGCAGCGCGCGGTGCACGTTGCCGGTCCAGGCCGAGGCGGCCAGTCCGTAGGGGGTGTCGTTGGCCAGCCGCAGGCCCTCGTCGTCGCCGTCGAAGGGCAGCACGGCCAGGACGGGGCCGAAGATCTCGCCCTGGACGACCTCGCTGTCCTGGGCGGCGCCGGTGATCAGGGTGGGGCGGTAGTAGGCGCCGCGGCCCAGGTCGGTGCCGTCGTGGCCCTTCCCGGGGGCGGCACCGCCGGTGACCACGGTCGCGTAGCCGCGGGCGCGATCGACGAAGCCGGCCACCCGGTCGCGGTGGGTGAAGGAGACCAGCGGGCCGAGGTCGGTCCGCGGGTCGAGCGGGTCGCCCAGCCGGATCGCGCCGTACAGCTCGGCCACGCCGGCCACGAAGGCGTCGTAGAGCGGCCGCTGGACGTAGGCGCGGGTGGCGGCGGTGCAGTCCTGGCCGCCGTTGATCAGCGAGGCGGCCACCGCGCCGTGCACGGCGGCGTCCAGGTCGGCGTCGTCGAAGACCACGAACGGGGCCTTGCCGCCGAGCTCCAGGTGGGTGCGCTTGACGGTCGCGGTGGCGAGTTCCGCGACCCGCCGGCCGACCGCGGTGGAGCCGGTGAAGGAGACCATCGCGACGTCCGGGTGCGCGACCAGGTGCTCCCCGGCGTCCCGTCCCGCTCCGGTGACGACGTTGACCACGCCGTCCGGGATGCCGGCCAGGGTGCAGGCCCGGGCGAACATCAGCGAGGTCAGCGGGGTCAGCTCGGCCGGCTTGAGGACGATGGTGTTGCCCGCCGCGATCGCCGGCAGGATCTTCCAGGCGGCCATCTGCAGCGGGTAGTTCCACGGCGAGATCGAGCCGACCACGCCGATCGCCTCGCGCCGCACGTACGAGGTGTGGTCGCCGGAGTACTCGCCCGCCGCCTTGCCCTCCAGGTTGCGGGCGGCCCCGGCGAAGAAGGCGGTGTTGTCGACGGTGCCGGGGACGTCGAACTCGGTGGAGAGCCTGATCGGCTTGCCGGTCTGCGCGGTCTCGACCCGGGCGAGGTCGGCGGCCGCGTCGTCGAGGACGGCGGCCAGCCGGGTCAGGGCCTCGGAGCGGGCACCGGGGGTGGCGCCGGCCCACTCGGGCAGGGCGGCCCGGGCGGCGGCCACCGCCTCGTCGACCTGCCCGGTGGAGGCCAGGGCGACCTCCTCGACGACGCTGCCGTCCGCCGGGTTGACGACCTGGAAGGGCGCACCGCTCCCCCGGCTCCACCGGCCCGCGATGTACTGCGCGCCGGCTCCGAAGTCGGTCAGGTCCATTGCTTCCTCCAAGTCCCGGTGGTTCAGGTGCCGCACGGACGGCCGTGCCGGCCCCGCCGTGCCGCACGCGTCGGCGGGCCGGGGCCGCACCGGCGCCGTCCGACCGATCGGGTCGTGCGCGGGGGCGCGGGGTGCGGGGTCCGGTGCGGGGCATCCAACGGCTGATCACCGGTGATGTCCAGGTCTCGCCAGTGCCGACCCGCTGACCATGCCCGCTGCCGCCGGGGCGTGACAAGGGCCACTGCGGCAACCTCGGCGCGAACCGCCTTACAGGGTGGAAGGCTTCGGAGAGGGCAACAGGTCGTCGCCGCGATGGATGATTTGCCTGACACTCTGAACCCTGGAGGCCGCGATGCTCCCCACCGTCGCCCATGTGCTCGACCTGGAGGTGATGCGCCGCGGCCTGCCCCAGGTGGTGGCCGGCGCCGACCACCTGGAACGCCCGGTCCGCTGGGTGCACGTCAGCGAGCTGCCCGACGTCGCGGGCATGCTGCGGGGCGGCGAGCTGGTGCTGAGCACCGGCATCGCCCTGCCCGAGGACCGCGAGGGCCTGGCCCGCTACGTGCGCGAGCTCGCCGACATCGGCGTGGCCGGGCTGGTCATCGAGTACGGCCGGCGCTACTTCGACACCCTGCCGCGCGCCCTGGTGCACGCCGCCGAGCAGCGCGGCCTGCCGCTGATCGCGCTCCGCCGTGAGCTGCGCTTCGTCGCCGTCACCGAGGCGGTGCACGCCCTGGTGGTCAACGCCCAGCTGGAGCAGCTGCGCACCTCCGAGGCGATCCACCAGGTCTTCAACGAGCTGGTCGTGGAGGGCGCCGAGCCGGCCGAGGTGGTCCGCCAGGTGGCCCGGATCGCGGGCGCCCCGGTCGTCCTGGAGAACCTCGCCCACCAGGTGCTGACGCACGACCCCGCCGGGCGGCCCGAGACCGAGCTGCTGGAGGACTGGGAGCGCCGCTCGCGCGGGGTCCGCCCGCCCGGGCGCACCGGGCACGACCCGCGCAGCGGCTGGCTGGTCACCACGGTCGGCGCCCGCGGCCAGGACTGGGGGCGGCTGGTGCTGGTGCAGGAGCCGGGAGCGCTGCCGGAGAGCGGCCCGCACCCGTTCACCATGCTGCTGGAGCGTGGCGCCTCCGCGCTGGCGCTCAACCGGCTGGTGGTCCGCGACCGGGAGAGCCTGGAGCGGCAGACCCACCGCACCCTGCTCTCCGGCATCCTCACCCACGCGCTGACCGTCTCCGAGGTCGCGCTGCGCGCCCAGGCGCTCGGCGTCCCGCTGGAGGGACGGCGGCTGGTCGGCGCGGTGCTGCGCCAGCGGCGCGGCCCGATCCCCGCCGCGCTGGAGGCGCAGGCCCGGCTGCGCGACTTCACCGAACTGGCGGCGAGCGCCGTCCGCGCCTGCCGGCTCTCCGCACTGGTCGGCGCGCTGGACGACGAGGGCGTCGGCGTGCTGATCGCGCTCGGCCCCCAGCAGGACGAGCACGCCGCGCTGGACGCCTTCGCGGCGGCGCTGCGCCGGCTGGCCGCCGAGGCGGCCCGGGACCCCGCCGCGCCGGCGCCGGTGGTCGCGGCCGGCTCCTCGGTCGGCTCGGTCCGCGACGCGCGGCGCACCCTGCTGGAGGCCACCCAGGTCGCCGACGCCGCGCTGCACGACGGACCCGGCGGCCGGACGGCGTCCTACTACCGCCTCCCCGACGTGCGCCTGCGCGGCCTGCTGCACCTGCTGCGCGACGACGCCCGGCTGCAGACCTACGTGGAACGCGAGCTGG
This sequence comes from Kitasatospora sp. NPDC057692, assembly GCF_042799475.1. Classification (NCBI taxonomy): domain Bacteria; kingdom Bacillati; phylum Actinomycetota; class Actinomycetes; order Kitasatosporales; family Streptomycetaceae; genus Kitasatospora; species Kitasatospora sp. NPDC057692. The sequence goes on from NZ_JBHVIV010000063.1 coordinate 12,573, forward strand.
GCCCGCTGCTCGCCTTCGACGCCGAGCACAACAGCCAGCTGGTGCAGATGCTGCGGATCTACCTGGAGCAGGGCCGGAACAAGTCCGCGGCCGCGGACGCCGCGCACCTGTCCCGGCCGTCCTTCTACGACCGGCTGCACAAGGTCGAGCGGATCCTCGGGGTCGACCTCGACCAGGTGGAGTCCTGCCTCTCCCTGCACGTCGCCCTGCTCGCGCTGGACGCGGTGCGCCGGTAGCCCGCGGCCCGGCGGAGCGCGCCGCCGCCGGCTACACGCCGGTGATCCGGGTCCAGACCTTGTGCAGGGCGGGCCGCTCGGCGGAGGTGACGTCGCGCATGGTGTGCAGCCGGGCGCGCATCTCCTCGGTCGGGAAGACCAGCGGATGCTCCGCCAGCTCGGCCCGCTCCCGGTCGCCGCCGGCCGCCAGCACCTCGCGGGCGGCCGGCACCGGGCAGATGTACTGCACGGCGGCGGCCAGCTCGGCGGCCACCTCGGGCTGGTAGTAGTGGTCGATCAGCAGCTCGGCGTTGCGCTTGTGCACGGCCCGGTTGGGGATCAGCAGGCTCTCGGCCCAGAGCTCGCCGCCCTCCTCGGGCACCACGAAGGCGATGTCCGGGTTCTCGGCCGTGAGCTGGACGGCGTCGCCGGAGTACGCCTGGCAGGCCAGCGCGGCACCGGAGGCCAGGTCGCCGGTGTAGTCGTTGCCGGTGAACCGGCGCACGTGCCGGCTGTCGACCATCCGCTGCACCAGGTCCATCGCCCGGTTCGCGTCGTCCTCGGTGAAGGCCGTGATGTCGGCGCCGTGCGCGAGCATCAGCAGGCCGAGCGCCTCGTCCAGGCCGGCGAACAGGGTGACCCGGCCCTTCAGGTCGGGCGCCCACAGGTCGGAGACGGACCTCAGCTCGCGGCCGAGCTCCTTGCGGTTGTAGGCGATGCCGGTGATCCCGGACTGCCAGGGCACGCTGTGCCGGCGTCCGGGGTCGACCGCCGGGTCGGCCAGCTGCGGGTCCAGCTGCGCCGTGACGTTGGGCAGGTTGGCCCGGTCCATCGCCTGCACCCAGCCGAGCCCGATGTAGCGGCCGACCATCCAGTCGCTGACCACCATCAGGTCGCGCCCCGGGTCGGTGCCCTGGGTGAGCACCGGCCCCATCTTGCCGAAGAACTCGTCGTTGTCGTTGATGTCCTCGGTGTAGGTGACCTTGATCCCGGTCCGCTCGGTGAAGCCGTCCAGGGTCGGGCGTCCGCCGTCGTCGTCGACGTCGATGTACTGGGTCCAGTTGGAGAAGCCCAGCCGCTTCTCGTCCTCCGAGCGGTCGGGGGCGGAGCGGCGGTCCTCGTCCACGTAGGCGGACGGGATGCCGCAGCCGGTCAGGGCGGCGGTCCCGAGCAGTCCGGCGGTGGCGCCGAGCACCCGGCGGCGGGTCGGGCGGCGGAGCCCGTTCGGACGGCGGGTCGGGGTGGTGCTGGGCATGGTGGGGCCTCCGGGGCGTGGAACGGCCCCGGACGCACGGGGGAAGCGCCCGGGGCCGTCCTGTCGGTGTGTCAGACGGTGTGCGCGTCGGTCAGCGACAGCACCTCGTCGAGGACGGCGAGGCCGGTCTTCGCCTCCTCCTCGGTGACGGTGCACGGCGGGACGACGTGGAAGCGGTTCATGTTGACGAACGGCCACAGCCCGCGCTGCTTGCAGGCGGCGGCCAGTTCGGCCATCGGCGCGTTGGCGGCGCCGGCCGCGTTGTACGGCACCAGCGGCTCGCGGGTGGCGCGGTCGCGGACCAGGTCGAGCGCCCAGAAGACGCCGAGCCCGCGCACCTCGCCGACGGACGGGTGGCGCTCGGCCAGCTCGCGCAGGCCGGGGCCGAGCACGGTCTCGCCGATGTGCCTGGCGTTCTCGACGATGCCCTCCTCCGCCATCGTGTTGATGGTCGCCACCGCGGAGGCGCAGGCCAGCGGGTGTCCCGAGTAGGTGAGGCCGCCGGGGAACGCCCGCTCGGCGAAGGTAGCCGCGATCTCGGCGCTGATCGCCACGCCGCCGAGCGGGACGTAGCCCGAGTTGACGCCCTTGGCGAAGGTGAGCAGGTCGGGGGTGACGCCCCAGTGGTCGGCCGCGAACCACTCGCCGGTGCGGCCGAAGCCGGCCATCACCTCGTCGAGGATGAACACGATGCCGTAGCGGTCGCAGATCTCCCGGACGCCGGCCAGGTAGCCGGGCGGCGGGACGAGGATGCCCGCGGTGCCGACGACGGTCTCCAGGATGACCGCCGCGACGGTGCCGGGGCCCTCGAAGGCGATGACCTGCTCCAGGTGGGCGAGCGCGCGCTCGCACTCCTGGGCCTCGTTCTCGGCGTGGAAGTTGGAGCGGTAGGCGTACGGGCCCCAGAAGTGCACGATGCCGGAGACGCCGGCCTCGTTGGCCCAGCGGCGCGGGTCGCCGGTCAGGGCGATCGCGTTGGCGGTGGCGCCGTGGTACGAGCGGTAGGTGGAGAGCACCTTCTGCCGGCCGGTGTGCAGCCGGGCGAGCCGGATGGCGTTCTCGTTGGCCTCGGCGCCGCCGTTGGTGAAGAAGATCTTGTCGAGGTCGCCCGGGGTGCGCTCGGCGATCAGCCGGGCGGCCTCGCTGCGCGACTCCACCGCGAAGCCGGGGGCGATGGTGCAGAGCTTCGCCGCCTGTTCCTGGATCGCCGCGACCACCTTCGGGTGCTGGTGCCCGATGTTGGTGTTGACGAGCTGGGACGAGAAGTCGAGGTAGCGGTTGCCGTCGTAGTCCCAGAAGTACGAGCCCTCGGCGCCGGCCACCGCGAGGGGGTCGATCAGCGCCTGGGCGGACCACGAGTGGAAGACGTGCGCGCGGTCGGCGGCCTTGACGGCCTGGCCGGCGGCTGAGTCGGCGGTGGGGATGCTCATGCGGAAAGGCTAGGGACTTCGCGGCCCGAAATGCAGGTCCATCCTGTCAGCCGGTCGCACCGACCGCCGACAGGGTGCAAAGACGCAGGGCCCGGGTCGCGAGGACCCGGGCCCATGATCCGATCAGATCAGACCGCCGTCATACACCACCTGATGGCCATGACCCGCTCAGATCGCGGTCATACACCACCTCATGGCCATGACCCGCTCAGATCGCGGTCATGACGTGCTTCACCCGGGTGTAGTCCTCGAAGCCGTACGACGAGAGGTCCTTGCCGTAGCCCGACTTCTTGAAGCCACCGTGCGGCATCTCGGCGACCAGCGGGATGTGGGTGTTGATCCAGACGCAGCCGAAGTCCAGGCGGCGCGACATCCGCATGGCGCGGGCGTGGTCCTTGGTCCACACCGAGGAGGCCAGCGCGAACTCCACACCGTTGGCGTAGCCGACGGCCTGCTCCTCGTCGGAGAACTTCTGCACGGTGATGACCGGGCCGAAGACCTCGTTCTGGATGATCTCGTCGTCCTGCTGCAGACCGGAGACGACGGTCGGGGCGTAGAAGAAGCCCTTGTCGCCGACCCGGTGGCCGCCGGCCTCGACCTTGGCGTGCTCCGGCAGGCGCTCGATGAAGCCGGAGACCTGCTTCAGCTGGTTGACGTTGTTCAGCGGGCCGTACAGCACGTCCTCGTCGTCCACGCCGCCGGTCTTGGTCTCGGCGGCGGCCTTGGCCAGCGCCTCGACGAAGGCGTCGTGGATCGACTCGTGCACCAGCACGCGGGTGGCGGCGGTGCAGTCCTGGCCGGCGTTGAAGAAGCCCGCCACCGAGATGCCCTCGACGGCCTCGGCGATGTCGGCGTCCTCGAAGACGACGACCGGGGCCTTGCCGCCCAGCTCCAGGTGGACGCGCTTGACGTCCTTGGAGGCGGACTCGGCGACCTGGATGCCGGCGCGCACCGAGCCGGTGATGGAGGCCATCGCCGGGGTCTTGTGCTCGACCATCAGGCGGCCGGTCTCGCGGTCGCCGCAGATCACGTTGAAGACGCCGGCCGGCAGCTCCAGCTCGGCCAGCACGCCGCCGATGATCTCGGCCAGCAGCACGGTGGAGGCCGGGGTGGTGTCCGAGGGCTTCAGCACCACGGTGTTGCCGGCGGCGATGGCCGGGGCGAACTTCCAGACCGCCATCATCATCGGGTAGTTCCACGGCGCGACCTGGGCGCAGACCCCGACCGGCTCGCGGCGGACGATCGAGGTCATGCCGTCCATGTACTCACCGGCGGCCTTGCCCTCCAGCAGGCGGGCGGCACCGGCGAAGAACCGGATCTGGTCGACCATCGGGCCGATCTCCTCGGAGAGGGTCAGCGCCCGCGGCTTGCCGGTGTTGCGACACTCGGCGTCCACCAGCTCGTCGGCGCGGGTCTCGACCGCGTCGGCGACCTTGAGCAGCACCTTCTGCCGGGTGCTCGGGGTGGTGTCCCGCCAGATCGGGAACGCGGCCGCGGCGGCGGCCATGGCGGCGTCGACGTCGGAGGCGCCGGACAGCGGGGACGTCGCGTAGACCTCGCCGGTGGTGGGGTCGACGATGTCGAGCGTGCGGCCGTCGGCCGCATCGACGAACTCACCGTTGATGTAGTTGCGCAGCGTGCGAAGGTCGCTCACGGGTCTCTCCTCGGTCTCGGCCTGCGGCGTTGCAGATTCCGGCGCCATGGTACGTCGGCCGGTACGGCCGACGAAGGGCGCCGAGTGGCCGCGCCGCAAGCGCCGCGGTCCACTGGATTGGCGGAATGCACGCAGCGCTGCGGGGCCGCGCGCGTACCGCAGCCAGGGTAGCCCGACGACTGCCGGTATCGACAGGCCGACGGCTCACAGGCGATGAAATCCGCACCCGTTTTTCAAGATCGCGACGAAATCAGCAGCTCCCGCGCTTGCGAACACCGGATCGATCGGGCACAGTGGCGGCGTGGCCAACCGCGACCGGAACGCCAGCGTTCCCCTCGACGCCGCCTCCAAGGCGATCATCGAGCAGCTCCAGGAGGACGGGCGCCGCCCGTACGCCGCCATCGGCAAGGCCGTCGGCCTGTCCGAGGCCGCCGTACGGCAGCGCGTCCAGAAGCTGCTCGACCAGGGCGTGATGCAGATCGTCGCCGTCACGGACCCGCTCACCGTCGGCTTCACCCGCCAGGCGATGGTCGGAATCCGGGTCGAGGGCGACATCGAACCCGTCGCCGACGCGCTGGCCGCCCTCGACGAGGTCGACTACGTCGTCTGCACCGCGGGCTCGTTCGACCTCCTGGCCGAACTGGTCTGCGAGGACGACGAGCACCTGCTCGAACTGATCAACAAGCGCATCCGCGCGCTTCCCGGCGTGCGGAGCACCGAGAGCTTCGTTTACCTGAAGCTCCGGAAACAGACCTACACCTGGGGCACCCGATGACAGCCGACCCGGCGCAGAAGGACCTTTCCAAGACCGCCTACGACCACCTGTGGATGCACTTCACCCGCATGTCGTCGTACGAGAACTCTCCCGTGCCGACGATCGTCAGGGGCGAGGGCACCTACGTCTGGGACGACAAGGGCCGCAAGTACCTCGACGGCCTCGCCGGCCTGTTCGTCGTCCAGGCCGGCCACGGCCGCGAGGAGCTCGCCGAGGCCGCCGCCAAGCAGGCCAAGGAGCTCGCCTTCTTCCCGGTGTGGAGCTACGCCCACCCGAAGGCCGTCGAGCTGGCCGAGCGCCTGGCCAACTACGCCCCGGGCGACCTGAACAAGGTCTTCTTCTCCACCGGTGGCGGCGAGGCCGTCGAGACCGCCTGGAAGCTCGCCAAGCAGTACTTCAAGCTGACCGGCAAGCCGACCAAGTACAAGGTCATCTCGCGCGCCGTCGCCTACCACGGCACCCCGCAGGGCGCCCTGTCCATCACCGGCCTGCCGGGCCTGAAGGCCCCGTTCGAGCCGCTGGTGCCGGGCACCCACAAGGCGCCGAACACCAACATCTACCGCGCCCCGGCCTTCCTCGCCGGCCCCGACGGCACCGTCGACCCCGAGGCCTACGGCCGCTGGTGCGCCGACGAGATCGAGGTGGCCATCCTCAACGAGGGCGCCGAGACCGTCGCCGCCGTCTTCGTCGAGCCGGTCCAGAACGCCGGTGGCTGCTTCCCGCCGCCGCCCGGGTACTTCCAGCGCCTGCGCGAGATCTGCGACCGCCACGACGTGCTGCTGGTCTCGGACGAGGTCATCTGCGCCTTCGGCCGCCTGGGCACCATGTTCGGCGCCGACAAGTTCGGCTACCAGCCCGACATGATCACCTGCGCCAAGGGCATGACCTCGGGTTACTCCCCGATCGGCGCCACGATCATCTCGGACCGCATCGCGGAGCCGTTCTACAAGGGCGACAACACCTTCCTGCACGGCTACACCTTCGGCGGCCACCCGGTCTCCTCCGCGGTGGCGCTGGCCAACCTCGACATCTTCGAGCGCGAGGGCCTGAACCAGCACGTGCTCGACAACGAGTCCGCGTTCCTGGGCACCCTGAGCAAGCTGCGCGACCTGCCGATCGTCGGCGACGTCCGCGGCAACGGGTACTTCTACGGCATCGAGCTCGTGAAGGACAAGGTCACCAAGGAGTCGTTCAACGACGACGAGGTCGAGCGCGTCCTCTACGGCTTCCTGTCGAAGGCCCTCTTCGACAACGGCCTGTACTGCCGCGCCGACGACCGTGGCGACCCGGTGGTCCAGCTGGCCCCGCCGCTGATCTCCGACCAGTCGACCTTCGACGAGATCGAGCAGATCCTGCGGACCAGCCTCACCGACGCGTGGGCGAAGCTCTGATTCCCGGACTTTCCTCCCCACCCTCCGCCGCAGGGCGGTCCCGCTTCGGCGGGGCCGCCCTGCGGCGTTCCTCCGGACCGCTCTTCGGATCAAACACGCCTGATTACGGGCGATTTGCCCCGGATGGCGCAGTGTGCCGCGCCCGCGCCCAGGCCCGATCGTTCTAATCTGACGACTGTCATATCCCTGCGGCCCCCCAGGACGGAACCTCATGGCAGCGGCCCCTCCTGACAATGACGTGCTGTGGGCCCGGGGGATCGTCAAGTCCCATCACGGCACCCCCGCCCTGCGCGGCGTCTCGCTCGGGGTCCGGGAGGGCGAGGTCCTCGCCGTCACCGGCCCGCGCGGCTCCGGAAAGAGCACCCTGCTCGGCTGCCTCTCCGCCCTGCTCCCCGTCGACGAGGGCGAGGTCTGGTTCAACAGCTCCCCCGTGCACACCCTCGGCCGGGCCGGCCGGGAACGGCTGCGCCGCGACCGCTTCGGCTTCGTCGGCTCCGAGCCGCACCTGGTGCCCGAACTGACCGCCCGGGAGAACGTCGCCCTGCCGCTGCTGCTGGCCGGCGCCGGCGGCAAGGCCGCCCACACCGCCGCCGACGAGTGGCTGGAGCGCCTGGACATCGGCGAGATCGCCAAGCTCCGGCCGGACCGGCTGGTGCAGAGCCAGCGCCAGCGGATCGCCGTCGCCCGGGCCCTCGCCCCGCTCCCCCCGGTCGTCTTCGCCGACGACCCCACCGCGCCGCTGCACCGCGAGACCGCCGAACAGGTCCTGCGGATACTGACCAGCGCGGCCCGCTCCCACCAGCTCACCCTCGTGCTGGCCACCCACGACCCCGAGCTCGTCCGGTACGCGGACCGCGCCGTCTCCCTCGTCGACGGACGCCTCACCGGCCCCGTGACGCCCGTGCCGCGCGGCACCACCACCCCCGGCACCGCCGGGGCCGCCGCCGTCCCGGCCGCCGGCCGCTGAGGGGGTCCGACGTGTTCTACCTCCGTCTGGCCCGCGGCTACCGGGCCCTCGACCTCGGCCGCTGGCTGCTGACCGCCCTGGCCGGCGCCGTCGTCGCCGCCTTCCTGCTGCGCGCCCTCGGCCGGGCGATGAGCGATCCGGCGGCCGACTCCGACACGCTCGCCCGACTCCTCTGGTGCCTGCCGCCGCTCGCCGCGGTCGCCTGGTTCGCGGCCGTCGCCGCCCGCGCCCTGCCCGCCCGGCGGGCCGAGCGGATCACCGGCCTCACCACCGCCGGAGCCGGGGCCGGCCGGATCCGCGCCCTGATCGCCGGCGAGGTCGCGCTCGCCTGCGGCACAGGCGCCGGCCTCACCCTGCTGCTCTTCCTGGTCCTGCGCAACGACATCGCCGGGCCCGCGCTCGCCGACGAACTCGGCATGGGCGTGGCCCTCCCGGCCGCCGCCCCGGTCGCCCTGCTCGCGCTCGTCCCGCTCACCGCCGGCCTCGCCGCGGCCGGTGCCGTCCCGCACGCCGAGACGCTGCCCGGCCGCCCCCGGCCCGAGCCCACCGGCTTCGGCCCGTGGCGGCTGGCCCTGCCGATCGGCCTCGCCGTCATCGGCCTCGCCCTGGAGCTCATCGCGCTGCGACCGGGCGCCGCGGTCGACGGGCGCCCGATCCACCTGCCGGCCGGACTCGGCACCACCAGCACCGCCGCACTCGGCGGCTGGGCCGCCTCCGCACTCGGCCTCGCCCTGCTCACCGGCCCGCTGCTCGGCGCGGCCGGCCGACTGCTGGCGGTCGGCCGGCCCACCCCGCTGCGGCTGCTCGCCGGGCGCGGCCTCACCGCGCAGGCCCGCCGGCTCGGGGCACCGCTGGCCGTGCTCGCCCTGGCCGTCGCGGTGGTGCTCACCACCATCCGCTACTGGCTCGGCGAGCCCGGCAGCGCCGATGTGCTGCCCGCGATCGAGGCCGCCCTGATCCTGGGCTGCGCGGCGGGTGCGGTGGCCGTCCGGCTCGCCGAGCTGCGCACCGCCCGCCGGGGCGTCGCCGAGGCGCTGCTGCGCCTCGGCGCGGCGCCCCGGCTGCTGTTCGGCGCCGTCGTGCTGCGGACCCTGATGGCCGGCACCGTCCTGCTGGTCACCGGCGGGGCGACCGCGGCCCTGGCCGCAGCCGGCCTGCGCTGACCCGTCCGGTCAGCCGGCCGCCGCGAGCTGGCCGCAGGCGCCGTCGATCTCCTGGCCGCGGGTGTCGCGGACCGTGGTCGGCACCCCGTGCGACTGGAGCCGCCGGACGAACTCGCGCTCGTCCTCGGGCCGGGAGGCCGTCCACTTGGAGCCCGGGGTGGGGTTCAGCGGGATCAGGTTGACGTGCACCCGGTGGTTCTTGATCAGCCGGCCGAGCAGGTCGGCCCGCCACGCCTGGTCGTTGATGTCCTTGATCAGCGCGTACTCGATGGAGATCCGGCGGCCGGACTTCTCGGCGTAGTTCCACGCCGCGTCCAGCACCTCGGCGACCTTCCAGCGGGTGTTGACCGGCACCAGCTCGTCGCGCAGCTCGTCGTCCGGCGCGTGCAGCGACAGGGCCAGTCGGCAGCTGAGCCCCTCCTCCGCGAACCGGTTCATCGCCGGTACCAGGCCGACGGTGGAGACGGTGATGCCGCGCTGGGAGAGGCCGAAGCCGTCCGGCGCCGGGTCGGTCAGCCGGCGGATCGCGGCCAGCACCCGGTTGTAGTTGGCCAGCGGCTCGCCCATGCCCATGAAGACCACGTTGGAGAGCCTGGCCTCGCCGCCCGGGATCTCGCCGGCCTTCAGCGAGCGCATCCCGGCGGCGATCTGCTCGACGATCTCGCCGGTGGACAGGTTGCGGGTCAGCCCCGCCTGGCCGGTGGCGCAGAACGGGCAGTTCATGCCGCATCCGGCCTGCGAGCTGATGCACATGGTGACCCGGTCCGGGTAGCGCATCAGCACCGACTCAACGAGCGTGCCGTCGAACAGCTTCCAGAGCGTCTTGCGGGTGGCGTCGTCGTCGCAGGACACGTGCCGCACCACCGACATCAGCTCGGGCAGCAGGCTGCCGGTGAGCTTCTCCCGGCTGGCGGCGGGGATGTCCGTCCAGCTCGCCGGGTCGGCGGACATCCGGCCGAAGTAGTGGTTGGAGAGCTGCTTCGCGCGGAACGGCTGCTCGCCCAGCTCGGCGACGGCCTCCTTGCGCTCGGCGGGGCTCAGGTCGGCGAGGTGTCGCGGGGGCTTTGCGCCGCGCGGCGCGACAAAGGTGAGTTCTCCGGGCTTAGGCATGGTTGTTCCAGTGTCGCAGACGCACGGAGGCCCCGGACGCCGTGCGTCCGGGGCCCCTGTGCGCGAGGAGGGTGGCTCAGCTGCCGACGAAGGCCGCCAGCAGCAGCCAGACCACCGGGGCGGTCGGCAGCAGCGAGTCCAGCCGGTCCATGATGCCGCCGTGGCCGGGCAGCAGCGTGCCCATGTCCTTGATGCCCAGGTCGCGCTTGATCATCGACTCGCCCAGGTCGCCCAGGGTCGCGGTGACCGCCGCGCAGCCGCCCAGGATCAGGCCCTGCCACCAGCTGCCGCCGTCGATGATCAGCTCCATCAGCAGCGCGCCCGCCAGCATCGACAGGCCGACGCCGCCGGCCAGGCCCTCGCGGGTCTTGCCCGGGCTGATCGTCGGCGCCAGCTTGTTCCTGCCGAACTTGTAGCCCACCGCGTACGCCCCGGTGTCACTGCACACCGTGACGATGAGGAAGAGCACGATCCGCTGCGGACCGTCGTCGGCCGCCAGCATCATCGCCACGAAGGTGGCGAGGAACGGGACGTAGAAGGCGGTGAAGATGCCCGCCGTTATGTCCCGCAGGTAGTTCTCGGGGGGCTCGGCCATCCGCCAGACCATCACCGCGAGCCCGGTGAGCGCGAGCGAGGCCGCCGCCCACTGGATCCCCGACCAGTAGCCGGTGGCGACCATCGCGACGCCGCCCACGACCAGCGGGACCAGCGGCGCCTTGATCTCCTTGCGCTCGGCCAGTCGGCTGGTCAGCTCCCAGACGCCGACCGACACCGCCGCGATCACCACGACCAGGAACAGCGCCTTGACGACGAACAGCGAGGCGACGATCACCGCGCCGAGACCGACGCCCACGCCTATCGCGGCCTGGAGGTTGCGACCACCGCGCTGTTTGCGCTGCGGAGGCTGAGGCTGCGGATCGGCCTGGGCCACGGGTGTCTCCTGCCCTGGGTGGGACGACGGCACGAGGAAGGGCTGCCCCGCCGCCGGTCCACCCGGCGCGCCGGGGTACGGCCCGCCGGGGTACGGCCCGCCGGCCGGGGCGGGCGGGGCGGCGTCGGTGATCGCGCGCAGCACGACCGTCTCCGACGCGCCCGGCTCCGCCGCTCCGGGCCGCTCGTCGCGGAACAGCGGTCCGCTCAGCCGACCCGCCTCCCGGGCCGGCCCCTCGGCGGGGTCGGCGCCGGGCGGGGGCGCGGGCTGCGGGCCCGGGTCGGCCGGTACGGGAGGCATGACCTGAGTCTCCTCCGCGTCCGGGTCCCAGTACACCGGAGGCTGCTGGGAGTGACCCGTTCGGTGGCCGGGGTCGTTCGCGCCGTACGACCCGTACGGCGCGGGCCGGCCGGGCGGCTGCGCCGGGTGCCCGGGTATGCCGCCGGCCTGCGCAGGAGCGGCGGGTCCCTGCGCAGGCTGGTACGGCTGGTACGGCTGGTACTGCTGGTCGGACGGGCCCCAGTAGCCAGGGGCGTCAGGGGCGTCGTTCATCAGACCTCGAGCAGCTCGGCTTCCTTGTGCTTCAGCAGCTCGTCGACGGAGGCCACGTACTTGGCCGTGGTGTCGTCGAGCTCCTTCTCGGCGCGGCGGCCATCGTCCTCGCCGACCTCGCCGTCCTTCACCAGCTTGTCGATGGCGTCCTTGGCCTTGCGGCGCACGGCGCGGATCGAGACCTTGGCGTCCTCGCCCTTGCCGCGGGCGATCTTGATGAACTCCCGGCGGCGCTCCTCGGTGAGCTCGGGGAGCACGACCCGGATGATGGAGCCGTCGTTCGACGGGTTGACGCCCAGGTCGGAGTCGCGGATCGCCTGCTCGATGGCCTTCAGCGCGGTCTTGTCGAACGGCGAGACGACCGCCATCCGGGGCTCCGGCACGGAGAAGGAGGCCAGCTGGTTGATCGGCGTCACGGCGCCGTAGTACTCCGCGACGATCTTGGCGAACATCGCCGGGTGCGCACGGCCCGTGCGGATGGCGGCGAAGTCGTCCTTCGCGTGGGCGACGGCCTTCTCCATCTTCTCCTCGGCGTCGAGGAGGGTCTCTTCGATCACTGTGATCTCCCTGTCCGGTTCATCTGCTGTTGTCCCGACCGGTGTCGGCGCCGGGGCCTCGCGGCGACGGCGCCGTCCGGTGCGGCTGGTTGCTGCTCAGGCCCGGACAGAATCCTGGCTGATGAGTGTGCCGATCTTCTCACTCTTCACCGCCCGCGCGATATTGCCCTCCGCGAGCAGCTCGAAGACCAGCATCGGGAGGTTGTTGTCCTTGCACAGCGTGATCGCGGTGAGGTCGGCGACCTTGAGGTCGCGCGCGATGACCTCGGAGTACTCCAGCGCGTCGAACTTGACCGCGTCCGGGTTGGTCCGGGGGTCGGCGTCGTAGACGCCGTCCACGCCGTTCTTGCCCATCAGCAGGATGTCGGCGTGGATCTCCAGGGCCCGCTGCACGGCGGTGGTGTCGGTGGAGAAGTAGGGCATGCCCATACCGGCGCCGAAGATCACCACACGGCCCTTCTCCAGGTGCCGGACGGCGCGCAGCGGCAGGTACGGCTCGGCGACCTGGCCCATCGTGATGGCGGTCTGGACCCGGGTCTCGATGCCCTCCTTGACCAGGAAGTCCTGGAGCGCGAGGCAGTTCATGACCGTGCCGAGCATGCCCATGTAGTCCGAGCGGGCCCGGTCCATGCCGCGGACCTGGAGCTCGGCGCCGCGGAAGAAGTTGCCGCCGCCGATCACCACGGCGACCTCGGTGCCCGCGCGGACGACCGTGGCGATCTCGCGGGCGATCGCGTGCACGACGTCCGGATCGACGCCGAGCCCGCCGCCGCCGGCGAAGGCCTCACCGGACAGCTTCAGCAGCACCCGGCGGCGAGCGCCGTCGTGGGTGTCCTGTGCGGTCTCCTGCGTCTCCTGCATGGACTTCTCCTTCTACACCTACTGGTTCACAGGCGCGGACGTGCGGATCCCCGGCCTGCGCGTACACGAGAGGAGGCCACTGCCGCGGGAACCGGTTCGGTGTCCTGCACGGCAATGGCCTCCTCGTCGTTCATGCTGCCGACGCGGCTCGCCCATGGACGGATGGCGCTGGGTGAGCCCGTACGGCGCGTTCCCTGCCGCCCTGGTCAGCGGGCGGGGACGGTTTCCAGCCTACGGCCGGAAGCCCGGATGGAACGTGGCTCAGGCGCCGACGCGGAAACGGGCGAAGCGCTTGAGGGCGACGCCGTTCTCCTCGAGCACCTTGGCGACGGTCTTCTTGCTGTCCTTCGCGAAGGCCTGCTCCAGGACGGAGTTCTCCTTCACGAAGCCGGTGACGCGACCCTCGACGATCTTCGGCAGGGCGGCCTCCGGCTTGCCCTCCTCGCGAGCGGTGGCCTCGGCGACGCGGCGCTCGTTCTCGAGCTCCTCGGCCGGGATCTCCTCGCGGGACAGGTACTTCGGGGCGAAGGCGGCGATGTGCTGCGCGACGTCCTTGGCGACCTCGGCGTTCTCCTTGTCCAGCTCGACCAGGACGCCGACGGCCGGCGGCAGGTCGGGGCTGGTCTTGTGGAGGTAGACCGCGACGAAGCCGTCGCCGTCGAACTGCGCGAAGCGACGGAAGACGATCTTCTCGCCCAGGGTCGCGTTGGCCTCGTCGACGTACTGCTGGACGGTCTTGCCGGCCTCGATCTCGGAGGCGAGGGCGGCGTCCAGGTCGGCCGGGGCGCTCTTGGCCACGTGGGCGGCGATGGCGTCGGCGACCTTGACGAAGTTGTCACCCTTGGCGACGAAGTCGGTCTCGCAGTTCAGCTCGACCAGCACGCCGGACTTCTTGTCCTCGGCGATGAGCGCGGCGACGGCACCGTTGGAGGCGTCGCGGCCCTCGCGCTTGGCAACGCCCTTCTGGCCCTTGATGCGAAGGAGCTCGACGGCCTTCTCGACGTTGCCCTCGGCCTCGTCCAGGGCCTTCTTGCAGTCCATCATGCCGGCGCCGGTGAGCTCACGGAGCTTCTTGACGTCCGCGGCGGTGAAGTTCGCCATGGTGTGAATCTCTTCTCGCGTCTCGCGTGTCTGCGTGGGGTAGCGCCGGGGCCGATGGTTCGGCCCAGGCACGGGAGAGAGGGGCACCGACCGGTGTCGTACCGGTGGGTGCCCCTCACCCTTGGTACGTCAGGCCTGCTCGGCCGGAGCCTCGGCGGCCGGCGCCTCGGCGGCGGGGGCCTCAGCAGCCGGAGCCTCGGCAGCGGGGGCCTCGGCGGCGGCCTCAGCGGGAGCCTCGGCGGCCTTCTTCTCGCCCTCCAGGAGGTCCTTCTCCCAGTCGGCCAGCGGCTGGTCGGCGCCCGGCTCGGCCTTGACGTCGCCCTTGGCGACACCCGCGCGGGCCTTGAGGCCCTCGGCAACGGCGTCGGCGATCACACGGGTCAGCAGGGTGACGGAGCGGATCGCGTCGTCGTTGCCCGGGATCTTGTAGTCGACCTCGTCGGGGTCGCAGTTGGTGTCGAGGATGGCGACGACCGGAATGTTGAGCTTCCGGGCCTCGCCGACCGCGATGTGCTCCTTCTTGGTGTCCACGATCCAGACGGCGCTGGGAACGCGCTGCATGTCGCGGATACCGCCGAGGGTCTTCTCCAGCTTGTCGTGCTCGCGCTGGAGGACCAGGAGCTCCTTCTTGGTGAGGCCGGAGCCGGCCACGTCCGCGAAGTCCAGCTCGCCGAGCTCCTTGAGGCGCTGCAGGCGCTTGTAGACGGTCGAGAAGTTGGTCAGCATGCCGCCGAGCCAGCGCTGGTTCACGTAGGGCATGCCCACGCGGGTGGCCTGCTCGGCGATGGCCTCCTGGGCCTGCTTCTTCGTGCCGACGAAGAGGACGCTGCCGCCGTGGGCAACGGTCTCCTTGATGAACTCGAAGGCGCGGTCGATGTAGTTCAGCGACTGCAGGAGGTCGATGATGTAGATGCCGTTGCGCTCGGTGATGATGAAGCGCTTCATCTTCGGGTTCCAGCGGCGGGTCTGGTGACCGAAGTGGACGCCGCTCTCCAGCAGCTCCCGCATCGTGACGACGGCCATGGCCGTGCTCCTCAGGTGTTACGCCCGGCTCCGGCGCAGCGGCGTCGCGGTCGGCGCGCGGTGGCGCTCCCCGCTCGGCGCGTGCGAACGGCCGGGTCAGGCTCGGTTTGTCCGTGGCGGCCAGGTGACAGCCACGCCTGACGCCCCGAACGTGCCGAGCCGCTTCGGCCCGGTGGTCCTGGGACCGGCCGGGCTCGGCGGACCGAGCGGCACTCGCACCTGGCGGAGGTGGCGGCGAGGCCGCTTCCGTCCACCGGTGGCGGGGCGTGCGAAGTCGACCCGGCGGACCAGGTCGCGTGTGAAGTGTACGGGAAGCGCCGAGCGCGGGGCGACTCCGCGGCGGGCGGGCGGCCGGGGACAGGCCTGGTCCGGGGCGCCCGGACGGCCCTGTTGGGCCCCTGTAAACCCTGCGGGGTACACCCGTTGGAGGGACAGCCACGGTCCACAGGGGCCGGTTGTCCACAGGAATCGGGGCGGGGGTGGCCGGGTCGGCGCGGGCCGGGGAGCCTCGGCGGTATGAGTGCTGCTGCGCGGGTTGCGGGCGGCCCCGGGGGGTCGTACGGGTGCCGACGGTCGTCCTGTTGTTCGTCGGGCCGGTCGCCCTGCTGTTCGTCGGTCGGATCGCGGGTCCGGCCGCGGGTCCGGCCGCGGGTCCGGCCGCAGGTCCGATCACCGTCCGGACGGCGGGTCCTGGTGGTCGTCCTGGTGGTGCTGGTCGCGCTGCTGCCGGCCGGGTGGGCCGGGGCGCTCGGGCCCGGGGCGCGTGCCGACGGCGGGGACGGCGGGCACGGCGGCGGGAGCGGTGGTGTCGGCGGCGAGCGGGCGTGGCCGGTGGACGGGCCGGGCGGCGGGCCGGGAGCCGTGGTCCGCCGCTTCGAGGCACCGGCGCGACCATGGGGCGCCGGGCACCGGGGCGTCGACCTGGCCGCCGTCCCCGGCGCCGAGGTCCGGGCCGCGGCTCCCGGGGTGGTGACGTTCGCCGGGCCGGTGGCCGGACGGCCGGTGGTCACCGTCACCCACCCGGCGGCGGGCACTCCCCCGGCGCCCCCGCTGCGGACCACCTACCTGCCGGTGACCGGCACCGTCCCGGTGGGCACCGCGGTGGCGGCGGGCCGGGTGGTCGGACGGCTCGCCGACGGGACCGGTCACTGCGCCGAGGGCGCCTGCCTGCACTGGGGGCTGCTGCGCGGACGGCGCTACCTCGATCCGCCCTCCCTGTTCGGTACCGGCCGGGCGCGGCTGCTGCCGCTCACGGACCCGCCCTCTCAGGACCCGCTCCCCTCGGACCCACTGTCTCAGGACCCGCCGTCCCAGAACCCGCTCCCCTCGGCCTCGGCCCGGCCGGTCAGCTCGGGCCGAGACCGTGCAGCGCGAGGGCGACGGCGGCGTCCGCGATCACCTCGGGGCTCTCGGCCCTGCCGCCCGCCGCCCGCTGCTCGGACTGCCGGACGGCCGCCTCCACGATGCCCTGGAGCAGGGCGGCGGCCAGCCGGGGCTGTTCGTGGCCGAGGTCCTCCAGGGCCTGGACCACCAGCCCGACGAGCGTCCCGTGCGCCGCCCGGATGCGCTCGCGGGCCGCGTCGTCCAGCTCCAGCGCGGAGATCGCGGCCACCGCCCGGTGGCGCGGGTCGGCGGCCAGCGCGAGCTGGCCGCGGACATAGGCCTCGATCCGCTCGGCCGCGGTGTCCCCGCTCGCCATCCCGGCCTCGATCTCGGCCGCCCAGAGCGGGAAGTCGGTCTCGCAGAGCGCCTCGACCACGGCCGCCCGTGAGCGGAAGTACTCGTACACCGAGGAGCGCGCGAGCCCCGTGCGCGCCGCGAGCGCGGGGAAGGTCAGGGCTTCCATGCCTCCCTCGGTGAGGAGACTGCGGGCAGCGTCGAGGAGGGCTGCCCGCTGCATCTGACGGTGCTCGGCCACACTGGCCGCTCGGATCTTCGGCACGCACTCCACTGTACGGAGCCCTACATCCCGGCGGTACGGTGCCGCGCACCGCTGCGATGCGGAGGGTTGCGTACCGGGGCGCGGGGTGCGGGCCGGGCGTGCGCGGCGCACCCCGGTCGGGGTCCCGCACCGCCGGGCCGCTACCGGATGTCCGACAGCTTGGCGCGCAGCTGGAGGACCGACTTGGTGTGGATCTGGCTGACCCGGCTCTCCGTCACCCCGAGCACCTGGCCGATCTCGGCGAGGGTCAGGCCCTCGTAGTAGTAGAGCGTGACCACGGTCTTCTCCCGCTCGGGGAGGGTGTTCACGGCCTGCGCCAGCAGTCGGCGCAGCTCCCGGTCCTCGGCCACCTCGACCGGGTCGTCGGCGCCGTGGTCCTCCAGGGTGTCCATCAGGCTGAGCCGGTCGCCGCCCTCGCCGACGGGGTGCAGCAGCTCGTCCAGCGCCACCACGTTGGCGAGCGAGAGCTGACTGAAGATGGCGTGCAGGTCCTCGATGGCGATACCCATCTCGGCCGCCACCTCGGGCTCGTTCGGCGTCCGCCGCAACCGGGCCTCCAGCGTTGCGTACGTCCGCTCGACGGCCTTCGCCTTCTGCCGCACCGAGCGCGGGATCCAGTCGAGCGCCCTCAGCTCGTCGATGATCGCGCCGCGGATCCGGCTGATGGCGTACGTCTCGAACTTGATGGCGCGTTCGATGTCGAACTTCTCGATCGCGTCGATCAGCCCGAAGACCCCGGAGGAGACGAAGTCGGCCTGCTCGACGTTGGAGGGCAGACCGACCCCGACCCGGCCCGCCACGTACTTGACGAGCGGTGAGTAGTGCAGGATCAGCTGCTCCCGCAGCCGCTGGTCGGCCGTCTCCTTGTAGGCGCGCCAGAGTTCCTCGAGCGCCGTGCGCTCCCGGCCGGCCGCCTCCCGGCGGGGGCCCGGCGCCTCGGCCGGCGCGGGGGCGACCGTGTCGGCGGACGCGCCGGGCGCGTCCGGCCGGTCGTCGTGAGCCCCCGGGTGCGCCGGTCGGCCGCCCTGCCGCGCGAGGGCCCCCATCCCGCCCGCGGCCTTGGGCGGGATCTCGGTCACGGTGCGCCGCTCGGTGCGCGGCCCTCCCGAGGACCGGGCGCCACCGGTCACTCGGTGTCCGGGAATGTGTGTGGGCATACGTTGGTCTGCGCCGTTCTGCCGAGTCATGTGCTGATAGGGAAGGCATGGCGAGCGTAGCGTGACCGACTCGCTGCACAGTGCTACCGCCACCCGGTCGTCCCCCGATCCGGTGGCGTTCCTGTCACCGCCCCGGGGTACTCGCGGGACGGACGAACCGGGTGCCGGGCCCCGGCGTACGCCCTTCCGACTCCCCGGACCGTCAATCCCCGCTCCTCCTCCCACTCGTCCGAGTGGCCGTCCCGCGCCGTCGACCCCCGGCGGCCGCCGTCACCTCCTGCGCACCAGGCGCCAGTGCGCACCGTGCCGCTCGACATGGCCGAGCGAGCCCAGCTCGTAGAGCCGCTGGAGCACCTCGTCCGGCGGGAGCCCGGACTGCCGGGCCAGCCGCTCCACCGGCGCGCCGTCCGGGGTGGCGGGCACCGCCTCCAGGACCCGGGCCGCCGCCGGCTCCAGGAGGTCCCTGGGCAGCACCGGCCCGCTGCGGTGCGGCGCGAGGTCGTCGCCGATCGCACCGATCAGCTCGCCGACCTCGGCCGCGTCGGTGACCACGGTGGCGGCGCCGCTGCGGATCAGGGCGTGCACGCCCGCGGACAGCTCCGATGTCACCGGTCCGGGCACGCCCATGGTGTGCCGGTTGAGGTCGCGGGCGCGTCGGGCAGTGCTGAGCGCCCCGCTGCGCAGCGCCGCCTCGACCACCACGGTGCCGCGGGTCAGCGCCGCGATCACCCGGTTGCGCAGCACGAACCGGAACCTGGTCGGGTGCTCCCCCGGTGGGAGCTCGCTCAGCAGCAGCCCCTGCTCGCCGATCCGGCGGATCAGCCCGGTGTTGCCCCTCGGGTAGGCGACGTCCACCCCGCAGGCGAGGACGGCGACGGTCGGGGCGCCGACCGCCAGTGCGCCCCGGTGGGCGGCCGCGTCGATGCCGTAGGCCCCGCCGGAGACGACGACCCAGCCGCGTTCGGCGAGCTGGGCGGCGAGGTCCCCGGCGACGTGCGCGCCGTACGCCGTGCAGGCGCGGGCGCCCACCACCGCGACCGAGCGCAGCGCGAGCAGTCGCAGCGAGCCGGTGCCGACCACCCAGAGGCCGGTGGGCCGGCTCTCGCCGAGGTCGTCCAGCTGGCTCGGCCACTCCGTGTCGCCCGGAATGATGAAGCGACCGCCGGCCGCCCGCACCCGCTCCAGGTCGGCGACCGGGTCGAGCCCGGGCAGCCGGGCCCGGTAGGCCGCCAGCCGGGCGTCCTTTGGCCCCGGTCGGCCGGTGGCCGTGCCGTCCCGGATCGCCCGGACCACATCGAGGGCGTCGGAGTCGGCGAGCCAGCGGCCGAGCGCGGCGTCCCTGGGTTCGCCGAGGCGGCTGAGCACCGCGCGGGCGAGGCGCTCGGGTTCGGGTTCGGGCTGTGCCCCGGACCCCGGGGCGGCCCCCGGTGCGGTGGGCGGGCCGGGGGTGAGGTCGTTCGCAGTACGGCTCACGGGGCGGCCTCCTCGGGCTCGGATGCGGACAGGGGGCGCGGACCGGCGATCCTGCGGGCGGGCCGGGAACGCGCTGCGCGGGACTCGGCCCCGGTCGCGGCCCCGGCCCCGCCCGGTCCGTCGCCGTCGCCCGTCCGCTCCGCGGCGGTGTCCGGCCGGCCGAAGAAGCGCTCCGTCAGCGGGAGCCCCTGCTCGACGCCGGTGCGCAGGACGAGGGCCGTCCGGATGTCGCGCTGTTCCGGGCGGTCCCGGCCGGCCAGGTCGGAGACCGTCCAGGCGACCCGCAGCACCCGGTCCAGACCGCGGGCCGTCAGCAGGCCCCGCTCGAGCTGGCGCGCGGCGTCGTTCAGCGCGCCCGGCGCCAGCTGCCAGCGGGTGCGAAGCTCGTGGCCGGGGACCTCGGCGTTGGTCCGCCACGGTGTGCCGGCCAGTCGGGCCGCCGCGCGCTCGCGGGCCGACAGCACCCGGGCCGCGACGACCTCGGTGGTCTCCGCCGAGGTGTCGCGCTGCATCAGCTCGGCCCTGGTCACCGGGGCGACCTGGACCTGGAGGTCGACCCGGTCGAGCAGCGGCCCGGAGAGCCGGCCCTGGTACCGGCTGACCATGGCGGGCGTGCACTCGCAGCCCTCGCCCCGCCGCGAGTGGCGCCCGCACGGGCACGGGTTGGCGGCCAGGCAGAGCAGGAACCGGGCCGGCAGCCGCATCGATCCGGCCGACCGGGCGATCACCACCTCTCCCGATTCGAGCGGTTGGCGCAGCGCGTCCAGCACCCGGACGGGGAACTCCGGCGCCTCGTCGAGGAACAGGACGCCCCGGTGGGCCAGCGAGACCGCACCCGGTCTCGGCAGCCCACTGCCCCCGCCGACGATCGCCGGCATGGTGGTCGAGTGGTGCGGGGCGCAGTAGGGCGCCCGGTCGACCAGCGGCCGCCCGGCCGGGAGCAGCCCCGCCACCGAGTGGACCGCGGTGACCTCCAGCGCCTCCTTCTGGGTGAGCGGCGGCAGCAGCGACGGCAGCCGCTCCGCCAGCATGGTCTTGCCCGCGCCGGGCGGTCCCTTGAGATAGAGGTGGTGGCCGCCGGCGGCGGCGATCTCCAGGGCCCGGCGGGCCTCGTACTGGCCGGCGACGTCGGCGAGGTCCATCCGGGCGGCCGCCTCGTCGGGCAGACCTCGCACCCCCGCGCTGGGGAGCATCAGGCCCGCCATGAGCGGATCCGGGTGACCGGCGGAGCGGTCGGCGGGCTCCTCCGGCTCGGGGGCGCCGGTGAGCAGCGCCATCAGCTGCCGCAGGCTGCGCACGCCGAACACGGTCACCCCGGGGACCAGCTCGGCCTCGGCGGCGGTCTGCTCGGCGACCACGACGCGCCGGTAGCCGGCGTCGGCGGCGGCCAGCACCGACGGGAGCACCCCGCGCACCGGGCGCACCCGCCCGTCCAGCCCGAGCTCGCCGATGAGCAGCAGGTCGGCGATCGCGGACGGGTCGAGCCGTTCGGCGGCCGCCAGCACGGCGCAGGCCACCGCGAGGTCGAAGCCGCTGCCGCTCTTGGGCACCGAGGCCGGG
This sequence comes from Kitasatospora sp. NPDC057692, assembly GCF_042799475.1. Classification (NCBI taxonomy): domain Bacteria; kingdom Bacillati; phylum Actinomycetota; class Actinomycetes; order Kitasatosporales; family Streptomycetaceae; genus Kitasatospora; species Kitasatospora sp. NPDC057692. Next base: position 33,690 of record NZ_JBHVIV010000063.1, read on the forward strand.
CTCAGCCCGACGGTCAGCTTCCGCTGCGGCCAGGCCTCGCCGCTGTTGACGACCGCCGCCCGCACCCGGTCGCGGGCCTCGGAGAGCGCCTTGTCGGGCAGGCCGACCAGGGTGAACGCCGCTACCCCGGGCTCCAGATCGGCCTGGACCTCGACGATCACCCCGTCGACGCCGACCAGGGCCACCGAGCACGTCCTGGCGAAGGCCATCTCAGACCACCCCCCGCAGGTGGTCGACCGAGGCGGCGCCACGGGTCCGGTTGATGACGGCGACCAGGTCGATCCGGACGCCGCCGGGCGGTACCGGCGCCCACGGCGGGTCGGTGGCTCCGGGCCGGTACTCGGGGCCGGCCAGCCGGGCGAAGTGGCCGGGCCAGCGCTCGGTCATCCAGCGCTCGGCCAGTCGGCGCAACCGGTCCGCCTTGGTCGGGCCGATGGCCTCACTGGGCTGCTGGAAGCCCCGCTCGGAGCGGGTCTTGACCTCGCAGACCGCCACCGTGTCGCCGTCGAGGGCGACGATGTCCAGCTCGCCCTCGACGCAGCGCCAGTTGCGGTCGAGGATGCGCAGCCCGTCCTCGGCGAGCCGGCGGGCGGCGACCTGCTCGCCGTAGCGGCCGAGGCCGGTGTTGGTCGGCCGCCCCGGTCCCGGCGCGGCCGCCGGGGGCGGGCCGTCCGCCGGGGGGCGCGCCGCCCTCCGGCGCGGCTTCCCGTCCTGCCGGGCCTTCGCGGTCTGCTTGCGTGTGGCGTGCTCGATCTCCTGCACGGTGACCACCTCCGCCGGGGAGGTTGCCGTGCGGTCCGGGATCGGGCCGGGGAGTTCTTTTTCCCTGTGGACAACTCGGGCCTGTGGATAACTCCTGTCACCCTCGGGAGTGATAAACCCGGAATACCCGGAAATCCCCTGGACATCCGGGGACCGGGCGGTCCAACGTCAGTTCCCGAAGCCGGACTCGTCCGAGGGCAGCTCCAGGTCGCTCTTCGCGAGTTCCTCGATGTTCACGTCCTTGAAGGTCAGCACCCGGACCTTGCGGACGAACCGGGCCGGCCGGTACATGTCCCAGACCCACGCATCCGCCATCGACACCTCGAAGAACACCTCGCCCTGTACCGAGTGCACCTGCAGCTCGTAGTCATTGGTGAGGTAGAACCGTCGCTCGGTCTCGATCACGTACTTGAACAGGCCGACGACGTCCCGGTACTCCCGGTAGAGCTTGAGCTCCATCTCGGTCTCGTACTTCTCGAGATCTTCGGCACTCATCCAGGTGTCCCCTCAACTTGTCACGTCCACCCATTGTGGACCACCGCACTCACCCTCAGAGCCTTACCGGGACGGCCGGCGGACCTTCGGCCAACAGCCGCTCCAGAAAGTCCACCAACCCGAGCGGATAGACCGTCTCGGTGGTGGCCCGCAATTCCCCGACCGTCCACCAGCGTGCCGCGAGCAGTTGGGCGTGCTCGTCCTCGCCCATGCCCGAGTGGTCCAGCGCCGTCTCCGACGTGCGGGCCAGATGGAACCACTGCTCCTGCTCGTAGCGCCGCCCCCGATAGGAGAACGAAGCCGTGCCGTACGCCACCACCGGTCCCAGTTCCACGCCGCGCAACCCGGTCTCCTCCAGGAGCTCGCGCTCGGCGGCGTCCCGGAGGTCCTCCCCCGGTTCCAAGCCGCCGCCGGGGGTGAACCACCAGGTGACGCCGGAAACCGCCGGGTCCGACCCGTGGAAGAGCAGCAACCGGTCCCGCCCGTCGAGCAGCAGGATCCGCGAGGCCCTGCGCCGCTGTGCCGCCATGACGAGCCTCCACGTTCCCTTCGTCCGCCCCGGTCGTTCCCCCGATCCTGCCACCCGGCGCGGCCGTCCGGGGCGAGGTTGGGCAGAGCGGTCCCGGTGCGCACCGCGCCGACCGGGGTCAGGCCCGGCGACGGCGGCGGCGCGCCAGCCCCGCCACCCCGCTCACCACCGTGGTCACGAGGATCGTCGCCGCGCCTACAACGCTCGCCCAGAACGAGGGCTCCAACGGTCCCGGGCCGGCCGGGCGCTCCCCGCCGACCACCTCGAACGCCGAGGTGCCGGCCAGCAGGCCCGACCTGCCGAGCGGAAGCACGGTGGCCTCGACCCTGGCCTGCACCTCGGCGGCCGGGACGGTCCCGCCGTCGACCTCCAGGTGGACGCGGGAGTCGAGCGAGCCGAGCCGGTTGTCGCCGAGCAGGAAGAGGCGGCCGGGCGGCACCTCCACGCTGAAGGCCGCACCCTGGGCGCCCTGGGCCGCGAGGTAGGGCTCGTCCACCGGCTTGCCGTTGACGATCAGCCGCTGGTCGCCGGTACCGACCGCGACGGTGTCGCCGCCGACCGCGACCACGCGCTTGACCATGAGCCGGCCGCCCCAGGCCTGGTCGCGGAAGACCACCACCTCGCCGCGCCGGACGTCCGCGCCGTCGGTCTTGCGGGCCAGGACGGTGTCCCCGGCCCGGACGGTGGGCTCCATCGAGCCGGTCGGGATGCCGTAGGGCCGGTAGCTCACCGCGATCACCGCGAAGCCTCCGATGAGGAGGACCAGCCCGAGGGCGAGCAGCACGCCCTGGACGACGGCACCGGGCCCGCGCCGGGGGCGGGCGGCGGTCGGCGGATCTCCGGTCGGCCGTTCCGCGACACTGCTCATCGACACCGTCCAAACCCTGACCGACCCGGAAACGCTCACGGCGGCGCGCCGGGGCCGCGGGCGGAAAACCCGGCGGGCCGTGGCACGTCCGAGCAGATTACTCGTCGGTACCACGGCCCGCGCAAGACCCGGGAGCCCCCGGTACGGCTCAGGACCGCCGGTCGCGGTCCGGCCGGTTCCGCAGTCGGCGGACCAGCGGGAGCAGGGCGACGGCGCCCACGGCACCGGCCGTGGCCGGCACCGCCGGCACGGCCGCCGCCAGGCCCTTCTGATCGAAGGTGTCCGGCACCGGCAGCGTCGACCAGTGGTTGACCGGCCAGGCCACCACGAAGGCCCGCCCGATCACGTCGTCCACCGGAACCGAGCCGCCGCCCGGCTGGTCCATGTGGAAGCGCGAGTCGAGCGAGTCCGCGCGGTGGTCGCCCATCACCCAGATCCGGCCGTCGGGGACCTTCAGCGGACCGAACGGCTTCGTCCCGCAGGGAGTGTTGCCGGGGTAGACGTACGGCTCGTCGAGCGCGATCCCGTTGACCTTCACCGGGCCCTCGCCCTCGCACTCGACGGTGTCCCCGCCGACCGCGATGACCCGCTTGATGAGGTCCTTCTCGTTGTCGGAGGGCATCAGACCGACAAAGCTCAGCACGTCCTGGACACCCCGGACGAAGGCGTTGCTGCTCTCCGTGGTGGGCTCGTCGCCCAGCCAGCCGCCCGGATCGTGGAACACCACGACCTCGCCGCGCTCGGGCTCGGCGCCGAACCACGGGGTGAGCTTGTCCACCAGGACGCGGTCACCGACCTGCAGCGTGTTCTGCATCGACTCCGACGGAATGGAGAACGCCTGGACGAAGAAGGTCTTGATCACCAGCGCCAGGACGAGGGCGATGCCGATGAGGATCGGCAGCTCCTTCCAGAACGAACGCTGCTTGCGCTCCTTCTGCGGCGGCTGCTCCTCGGTACCGTCCGCCGGCCCGGGCTCTCCCGGGAGGGGCGGCGGGGTGTCACCCGTGCCGTCGCCGTGCCCGTCCGCGGACTGGGCCGCCGACTCCTCGGCCGAGGCCGAGGGCGCCGCGGTCTCCGCGGATCGGGCCGCCCGGCCGCCGGAGCCCTCGGGCTCGCCGGCGCCTGAGCGGGCGCCGATCACCAAATCCCCCACAACGTCTCCTCCCTGCTGTGCGGACGCCCGTGCGTCCGCGCTCACAGTGCCGCACAGCGGGCACCACGTTCCACCACCGGCCGTACCCCGCCGGGTCCGACCCGGGACGGGTCCGCCTGACACCGGCACAGCCTTCGGGCGCGGCCCCTCGACAGGAGTCGGCCGCACCCAGCACTTCTCTATCACTCCACGGCATCCGGCTCGCGGTCCCACACGCGCGGTCCGGCGGTCCACCGGCCCTCCCGGGCCTACAACCGGGCCCGTTCCACCCGGCGGCCGATGATCGGAAGGATGCCCAACACACCCATAACGAGCGGCGGTTCCTCAGGAACCGGCCTCCCGTCCGCCGAGTTCGGCGCGATTCCGCCGTCCGCCGGAGCCCGCGCCACCGAGGAGAGTGAAACCGGCACCTCAAGTTGATGAACCCGGCCCGGTGGCCAGGCGATCATGAACGCCCTTCCCACCACACCGCTCACCGGAACGGTGCCCTGCCCCGGATTGCCCATGTGGAAACGGGAGTCGGCGGAAACGTCCCGGTGGTCGCCCATCACCCAGAGGCGTCCCTGGGGCACCTTCACCTTGAACGGCTGCCGGGACGGCGGGTTGCCCGGCGCCAGGTAGGGCTCGTCCAGCGGGCTGCCGTTGAGGCTGACCCTGCCCTGGTCGTCGCAGCACTCCACGGTGTCGCCGCCGACCCCGATCACCCGCTTGATGAGGTCCTGCTCGCTGTCGGAGGGCAGCAGTCCGACGAAGGTCAGCACCTGCTTGGCGGCGCGCAGGACCGGCCCGTCCGTCGAGGCCCCGTGCTCGCGCTCCAGCCAGCCGCCCGGATCCTTGAACACCACCACCTCGCCGCGCTCCGGCTCGGCGCCGAACCAGGGGGTGAACTTGTCCACCAGCACCCGGTCCCCGATCTGGATGGTCTGCTCCATCGAGCCGGAGGGGATCACGAACACCTGCACCAGGAAGGTCTTCATCACCAGCGCCACGACCAGCGCCACCACGACGATCAGCGGGATCTCGCGCAGGCGGGAGCGCCGGCGGCGACGGGCGGCCCGGCGGGCGGTGCGACGGCGCTCGGCGCGCCCGCGCACCGCGGGGGCGGGGCCGGCGTCCTCCTCCGCCCCGGTCGCGAGGCCGGCCACCGGGCCCGCCACGGGGCCGGGCGGGGTGTCCGGGGCCGGTCCGGCGGGCGGGCGGTCGGCGAGCCGCCCCCTACCTCTGGTCCCCATGGCCACCGGTCCCCCCTGCCGCGGCAAACGCCGCCGACCGGTCCACGGTGGCCCAGCGTCCGACCGGATAGACCACCCAGGCGGCCCGGCCGATCACCTTGGACTCGGGGACGAACCCGCCGCCCGGGTCGCCGAGGTGGTCGCGGGAGTCCCGCGAGGCACGGCGGTGGTCGCCCAGCACGAACAGCTTTCCGGACGGCACCACCACGTCGAAGGCCACGGCGGACGGCTCGTCCCCGGGGAAGAGGTAGCCGGACTCGTCGACCGGCACGCCGTTGACGGTGATCGGGTGGCCCGGTCCCGCACTGGTGACCCGGTCCCCGCCGACGCCGATGACCCGCTTCACGTAGACCGAGTCACCGGCCGGGACCAGCCCGACGTCGCGGCCGAAGGAGCGCAGCGAGGTCCAGAGGCCGTCGCGTTCCAGCGGCTTGCGCAGGAAGGAGCCCGTACCGTCGAACACCACCACGTCACCGCGCCGGGGATGGCCGCCGAAGGCGTAGGACAGCTGGTTCACCACCAGCCGGTCGCCCGGACGCAGGGTGTTCTCCATCGACCCGGAGGGCACCGAGAACGGACGCGCCACGAAGGCGTTCACCAGCAGCAGCACGGACAGGCAGATCCCGGCGAGCAGCAGCAGCTCCCGCGAGCGCGAGCGCCCGACCGACCGCTCCGCGTCATCGGCCTCCGCGTCATCGACCTCCGCGACCAGGGTGTCTTCCGAGCCGGTCACGGAGCCCGCCGCGGATCCGGCCTCGGAGCCGGTCTCCGGGCCGGCCTCGGAGCCGCCCCCGGGGGCGGCTCCTGAGCCTTCCGCGGAAACGACCGCGGACCGCGTCGGCGAGTCCGCACCGGTGGGTGCGGGACGGCCGTCGCGGTCCGCGGGTGGTTCGTGCGTGCTCATCGGGGGCTGAGCCTACCGTGCGGCAGCCCGGCCCCCCAGAGCGATCCGATCCCCCGGCGCTGCCGGGGGCCGGTGGATCAGCGGTCGCGCTTCTCCTTGATCTTCGCGGCCTTGCCGCGGAGGTCACGCAGGTAGTACAGCTTGGCGCGGCGAACCGCACCGCGGGTCACGACCTCGATCTTCTCGACGACCGGGGTGTGCACCGGGAAGGTGCGCTCGACACCGACGTTGAAGCTGACCTTGCGAACGGTGAAGGTCTCACCGATGCCGGCGCCGTGACGGCGGATGACGACGCCCTGGAAGACCTGGACACGGGAGCGGTTGCCCTCGATGACCCGGACGTGCACCTTCAGGGTGTCACCGGCGCGGAAGGCCGGGATGTCGCTACGCAGCGAGGCCGCGTCGACAGCAGCGAGCTTGTTGCTCATGTTGCTCTCCATCGCAGGCGCCACGGGCCGCCCACGGAAGTCGTCACAAATGGGGTCTGCTGCGGGCCGCACCGGCTACCGACGATCCCCCCGTGGCGGGGGCGCCGAACCACGTGACCCCTACGGGAGGAGCCCAGCGACAGACAGCAGCGGCCTATTCTTCCACACCACCGGCCGCGGACCGAAATCGGCCGAGCCCCTCGTCCCAGGCGAGGCCGAGCACGTCGAGCGCCGCACGGTCCTTCTTGTCGAAGTCCGCGTGCCGCCAGCGCGCCACCAGGTCCGGCCGGTTGGCCAGGGTTCGGGCGAAGGCCTGCTCGCGGCGCCAGCGGGCGATCTTGCCGTGGTTCCCGCTCAGCAGGATGTCCGGCACGGTACGGCCGCGCCACTCGGCGGGCTTGGTGTAGACCGGGCCCTCCAGCAGGTCGGCCATCGCGCCGGGCGCGAAGGAGTCGTCGCGGTGGGACTCGGCGTTGCCGAGCACGCCGGGCAGCAGCCGGGCGATCGCCTCGACCATCACCAGCACCGCGACCTCGCCGCCGGCCAGCACGTAGTCGCCGATCGACGCCTCGACCACCGGCATCCGGGTGGCCGCCTCCTCGATCACCCGCCGGTCGATGCCCTCGTACCGGGCCGGGGTGAACGCGAGCCACGGCCGCCCGGCCAGCTCCTGCGCGAGCTCCTGGGTGAACGGCCGGCCGCTGGGGGTGGGCACCACCAGGGTCGGCACCTCCCCCTCCGGCCCCCCGGCGAGCACCGCGTCGAGGGCCTCGCCCCACGGCTCGGGCTTCATCACCATGCCCGGGCCGCCGCCGTACGGGCTGTCGTCGACGGTCCGGTGCACGTCGTACGTCCAGTCGCGCAGGTCGTGGACGTGCACGTCGAGCTGGCCGCGGGCGCGCGCCTTGCCGACCAGCGAGATGTTCAGCGGCTCCAGGTACTCGGGGAAGATCGACACGACGTCGATCCGCATCCCGTGCCGCACGGCGGCCGCCCCCGCGGGCCCCGCCGCCTCCGCAGCCCCTGCCGCCTCTGCGGCGTCCACCGCTTCCACGGCCTCCTCGGAGCTCACTGCGAGTCCTCCGCGTCGTCCTCGTCGTCCGCGCCCGGCTCGGCCTCGCCGCGTGCGACCTCGGCGCTCTCCGGGTCGATCAGCCCGGCCGGCGGGTCGATGACGGCGCGCTGGTTCTCCAGGTCCACGGTCGGAACGATCCTGGTGACGAACGGCACCAGCACCTCCGTCCCGTCCGGCTTCGTCACGGTGAGCAGGTCCTGGTAGGGCAGGTGGACGACCTCGGTGAGCTCACCGACCGGGGTGCCGTCGAGCAGGACCACGTCCAGGCCGATCAGCTGGTGGTCGTAGTACTCCTCCGGGTCGTCCGGACGCTCCTCCGGGTCGACCTCGGCGATCAGGATCGTGCCGCGCAGCGCCTCGGCGCCGTTGCGGTCCTTGACGCCGGCGAAGCGCAGCAGCAGCCTCCCGCTGTGCACCTTGCCGGACTCGACGGTCAGCGGACCGGCCGAGGCCGGGTCGGTCAGCAGGACGGCACCGGGGCCGAGCCGGAGCTCCGGCTCGTCGGTGCGCACCTCGACGCTGACGTCCCCCCTGATGCCGTGGGCGCGGCCGATCCTGCCGACGACGAGCTGCACGGTGATCGTTCTCCTGACGAGTGCTGCGGAGCGCTGCTGAGAGCTATGGAGTGCTGCGGAACCACCACGGAACCGCAGCCGGGAACGGCGAAGGCCGGCCGGGACGACATGCGTCCCGACCGGCCTCGAAAACCCTGACGGCTGAACGAGCAGCCTGGTCAGCGAATGTTGTCCACGTCGACCAGGTCGACCCGGACGTTGCGACCGCCGAGGGCGCCGACCACGGTGCGCAGGGCGCGCGCCGTGCGGCCACCACGGCCGATCACCTTGCCGAGGTCATCGGGGTGCACCCGCACCTCGATGGTGTTGCCCCGACGCAGGTTGCGCGAGCGCACCTGCACCTCGTCGGGGTGCTCGACGATGCCCTTCACCAGGTGGTCGAGGGCGTCCTCGATCACGCTCAGGCCTCGGCGGCGGCGTCGGCCTCAGCCTCGGCCTTGTCCGACTTCTTGGCCTTCGGGGTGATGGCGACACCGGTGGTGGCGTCCTCGAAGCCGGCGACGGCCTTGGCGAACAGGTGCGAGAAGTCCTCGACCTTCGGCTCGGCGACCTTCAGCGGCTCCGGAGCCGGCAGGCCCTTGAACTTCTGCCAGTCACCGGTCAGCTTGAGGATGGCGAGCACCGGCTCGGTCGGCTGGGCGCCGACGGACAGCCAGTACTGGGCGCGGTCGCCGTCGACCTCGATCTTCGAGGGGTTGTAGGTCGGCTGGTAGATGCCGATCTCCTCGATCGCGCGGCCGTCACGCTTGGTGCGGGCGTCGGCGACGATGATGCGGTAGTGCGGGGAGCGAATCTTGCCGAGACGCTTCAGCTTGATCTTGACTGCCACGGGAGTGGATTCTCCTGGTGTTGACGTGGGTGAGCGGCCGCGTCCTCGCGTGGGGTTGCGCGGTGGGCCGTTCAAGGGACACGCCAGCCGAAGGAGAGAGGGGTCCTGCCCGGCTGCCGAGTACTCAGCGGTCCATTCTGCCACACGGGGCGCCCACCCCCGAAAACAGGTCGACCGGGAGCCCCCGCTCCCGGTCAGCCCAACACGCGCACCTACGCGGTGCACCTCACTGGCGAATCATCGGTGGATCAGTGTGGATCGGTGTGGATCAGTGGTGCATCAGGTGGAACTGTGTGGATCTGTGGATCTGTGCATCTGCGTGGATCGGTGGTGCATCGCTCCGGCCGGCCACTGCCCGCACAGCCGCCCGCCGGTTCTCCCCCGGTTCCCCGAGCCGTGAGGCTCCCCGGGTTGTCGCGACGAGACGCGAGCCGAGCTACGCGATCTTGAAAGGCTGCTGGCACGCACCGCAGACGATGGACGCCTGCGCGAGCACCGACGGCACGACCCGGACGTTGCGCCCGCACCCGCAGACCGCCTTGACCCGGACGCCGCCCCCGGAGGAGCCGTGCCGGGCCGCCGGGCCGCGGAAGGCGCGCGAGGCCCCCTCGCCGGCCACCGCTTCCTGGTGCGCGCCGAGGGCGCGATCCAGGCGCTCGATGGTCTCGGCGTACCGCTCCCGGGTCTCCTTGAGCATGGTCACCTGGGAGAAGCCGCTGCTGGCGTGCGGCTCGACCGGGTGCGCCAGGCCCAGCTCGGAGGCCAGGAGCAGGAAGCGCCGGTTGTGGTAGCGGCCGGCCCGCGAGGTGTCCCGGATGTCCCGGGCCGCGGCCAGACCATGGGCAGCCTCGTGGAGGAGCCGCTCGAAACCGAGCCGGGTGCCACAGGCCGAGGAGGACTCGCCGATCAGCGCCTCGGGCGAGGCGAGGTCGGGGAGGTCCTGGTGGTAGGCCTGGATGTCACTCCAGGCGGCGGCCAGTTCGGCCGCGAGAACGAGGGGCTGTGTCGTGCTCACGCTAGACCAACGATGGAGTAGGAGCTGATGTTCCGCGTGTTCCGGTTCCCCGGGAATTCCCAGGAAACTCTCAGGAATGTGCGGCCGCGCGCGAAATGCGCGTTCCGGATCTGACGCAAGACCAACCCCCTGCAGGTTTGGGGCCCGCCGCCTCGGCGGGCGCCTCGTCATTTCCGTCCAGGGGCGGGCTGTCGCCCCCAGGACGTACGGCCCGTGGTCCTGTCGAGTTGACAGGGCCACGGGCCGTACACCGTACCGCTATTCCGTTAATACCGGCAGTTGACCGACCAGTAGGGATGTCGACATGTGAGACATGTTCGGAACAAGGCCGGTCAACGGCCGTCCGAATTTCCCCTCAGACAGGTCGACAACCGTCAGAACGCGTCACCGAACCTCGTTTTACGGCGACATCCTTCGTGATCGTCCACTGCCCGGGGAACCCGTCGGACGGTCAGTAGGCGCGCGCCACGAGCGCGACGTTGCCCTCCTGGTCGTCCGTCTGCGGCACCGAGCCGTCGGCGGCCACGATGCAGCGCACCGACACGCCCTGCTCGGCCAGCTTGGCCTCGCCCTCCGGACCCAGCTCGGCCCAGGAGATCCGACCCCAGCCGGTGGCGGCGGCCTCGGCGGCCTCGTCGATGGTCTTCACGTCGACCGTGCGGGACTCGCGGCGCTCGCGCGACTGACGCAGCAGCAGGGCCTGGTCCTCGTCGAGGATGCCGGGGAGGGTCGCGGCCAGGGCGTCGATCGAGACCGGCTCCTTGCCGCCCGGGATCCGGCGGGCCAGCATCGCGGTGCCGTTCTCCAGGTCGCGCGGGCCGACCTCGATCCGCAGCGGAACGCCCTTGAGCTCCCAGTCGACGGCCCGGCGGCCGAACGGGGTGTCGGTGCGGTCGTCGACGACCACGCGGATGCCGGCGGCCTCCAGCGCGGCCCCGATCTCGCGGACCTTGGCGATCACCGCGTCGTCGCCCTTGATGGCGAGGACGACGGCCTGGACAGCGGCCAGCCGCGGCGGGACGCGCAGGCCGTTGTCGTCGCCGTGGGACATGATCAGGCCGCCGACCATGCGGGTCGAGACGCCCCAGGAGGTCTGCCAGACGTACTCGCGCTCGGCGCCCTGCAGCTGGTAGGTGGTGTTGAACGCCTTGGCGAAGTTCTGGCCCAGCTCGTGGCTGGTGCCCATCTGCAGGGCCTTGCCGTCGCCCATCATGCCCTCGAGGGTGAGGGTGTTGATGGCGCCGGCGAAGCGCTCCTTGGCGGTCTTGCGGCCGAGCACCACGTCGATGCCGAGCACGTTGGTCATGAAGTCGCCGTAGACCTGGGTGTGGATCATCGAGGCGTAGTCACGGGCGTCCTCGTAGGTGGCGTGGGCGGTGTGGCCCTCCTGCCAGAGGAACTCGGTGGTGCGCAGGAAGACGCGCGGGCGCAGCTCCCAGCGGACCACGTTGGCCCACTGGTTGATCAGCAGCGGCAGGTCGCGGTGGCTCTGGACCCACTTCGAGAAGTACTCGTTGATGATCGTCTCGGAGGTCGGCCGGACGACGACCGGCTCGTCCAGCTGCTTGCCGCCGCCGTGGGTGACCACCGCGAGCTCCGGGGCGAAGCCCTCGACGTGCTCCGCCTCCTTGGTCAGGTAGGACTGCGGGATGAACATCGGGAAGTAGGCGTTCTGGGCGCCGGCCTTCTTGATCCGGGCGTCCATCTCCTGCTGCATCCGCTCCCACAGACCGTAGCCGTACGGTCGGATGACCATGGTGCCGCGCACCGGACCGTTGTCGGCCAGCTCGGCCTTGTTGATGAGGTCCTGGTACCAGCGCGGGAAGTCTTCCGCCTGGGGGGTGAGAACGGGTGCCTTAGCCATGGGCGAATCGTACGGGGAGCGGGCCCCCGACTTCGAATCCGTTGCGGACGACGGACCGCCCGGGGCGCACGCCCCCGACACGCGCGCACCACCCCGCACCCCTCTGGACGCCGCGCCCGAGCCGCTGTTCGCTGGAGTGGGGGCGGGACGTCGAGGGGGGTCGGAGCAGCACACCGAAGGACCGGATGGGAGGCCGCGATGGCTTCAGCGCGGGTGACCGGCACGACCTCAGCACCCCCCGGCGCCGGGCGGACCACCGCCCGGGCCCGGGACTGGGCGGAGATCCAGGAGCGGATGCTGGTGCCGCTCTACGAGGCCGTCCACGACCGCCTGGAGGTCGGTCCGGCGACGAGCCTGCTGGGCCTGGGCTGCCGCTCGGGCCTCGCCCTGCTCCTGGCCGCTGGCCGGGGCGCTCAGGTGGCCGGGCTGGAGCCCGACGAGGAGCTGCGCGGGCTGGCCCGGGAGCGCCGGCTGCGGGTCGGCGCGGAGCATCCGCCGGGGGCGGACGTCGCCCGCTCGGCCTATTCGCTGGTCACCGTTTTCGAGCAGCCGCCGCCGGACACGGAACCGCGCCGGACGGTGGCCGGGGCGGCCCGGCTGGTGCTGCCCGGCGGGCACGTGGTGCTGGCCGCCTGGGGCCCGCGGGAGCGCTGCGAGAGCGCGGCCGTCCTGGACGTCGCCCGGCGGATGGCCCGGCGCAGCGGGGCGCGCGACCCGTTCGAGCTGAGCCCGCCCGGGGCGCTGGAGGACCTGCTCGCCGGGACCGGCCTGCGCCCGGCCGGCGGCGGCCGGGTCGGCTGCCCGTTCGCCTACCCGGACCTGGGGAGCGCGGTGCGCGGGCTGCTCTCCACCGGGCTGTACGACGCGGCGGCGGAGTTCTCCGGGCCGGCGCTGGTGACGAAGGAGCTGGAGGAGGCGCTGCAGCCGTACCTGCGGCCGGACGGCACGGTGCGGATGACGAACGTCTTCCGCTACCTGATCGCCGAACGGCCCCGCTGAACCCCGCCGGCCCCGCCGGGGAACGGCCGCAGCGCGGGACGGCGAAGGGGCGCGCGCCATCACGGCACGCGCCCCTCGCCGCGGGCCGCCGGGCCCGCCGGACATCAGGCCTCGGGCCTCAGGCCTCAGGCCTCGGGCCTCAGGCCTGGTCGAGCGCCTTCCGGGGCACCCCCGCCGCCCGGTAGGCTTCCTCCTCGTCCAGCGTCTCCGCCTCCAGCAGCGCCGCCGCCAGCGCGTCCAGCCGCTCCCGCTGCTCGGTCAGCAGCCGCACCGCCTCCTCGTAGCACTCCGCGACGATCCGCCGGGCCTCCTCGTCCACCGCGTCCAGCGTGGTCGGCGCCGCGGAGAGCCCGTACGCGCCCTGCGGGTCGGACGGGACCGCGGTGAGCCGGCCGACCCGCTCGCTCATGCCCCACCGCCCGGCCATGCCGCGGGCGATGTTGGTGACCTGCTCCAGGTCGCTCTCGGCCCCGGTGGTGATGACCCCGTAGACGACCTGCTCGGCGGCCATCCCGCCGAGCGCGCCGATGATCCGGCCGCGCAGGTAGGGCTCGGTGTAGGAGTACCGGTCGGCCTCCGGGGTGGAGAGGGTGATGCCGAGGGCGCGGCCGCGCGGCACGATGGTGACCTTGCGGACCGGGTCGGCGCCGGGCTGCAGCATGCCGAGCAGGGCGTGGCCGCTCTCGTGGTACGCCGTCCGCTCCCGCTCGGCCTGCGGCATCACCAGCGGCCGGACGGCGCCGAGCTGGACCTTCTCCAGCGCGTCCGAGAGGTCCCGCTCGTTCACCGCGTCCTGGCGGCGCTTGACCGCCAGCAGGGCGGCCTCGTTGACCAGGTTGGCCAGTTCGGCGCCGGTCATCCCGGGGGTGACCTTGGCGAGCCGGTTCAGGTCGGCGTCGCCGGCCAGCGGGACGTCCCGGGAGTGGATGCGCAGGATGGCCGCACGGCCGTCGCGGTCCGGCGGGCTGACGGTGATCCGCCGGTCGAAGCGGCCGGGGCGCAGCAGCGCCGGGTCGAGCACGTCGGCCCGGTTGGTGGCGGCGATGACGATGACGCCCTCGGAGCCGGTGAAGCCGTCCATCTCGGTGAGGATCTGGTTGAGCGTCTGCTCGCGCTCGTCGTGGCCGCCCATAGCGCCGCCGCCGCGCTGGCGGCCGATGGTGTCGATCTCGTCGATGAAGATGATCGCCGGGGCGACCTTGCGGGCCTCGGCGAACAGCTCGCGCACCCGGCTGGCGCCGACGCCCACGATCATCTCGATGAACTCGGAGGCGGAGGCGGAGAAGAACGGCACGTCCGCCTCGCCTGCGACGGCCCGGGCCAGCAGGGTCTTGCCGGTGCCGGGCGGGCCGCTGAGCAGCACGCCGCGCGGCATCTTGGCGCCGAGCCGGCGGTACTGCTGCGGGTTCTTCAGGAAGTCGACCACCTCGGTGAGCTCGGCCTCGACCTCGTCGATGCCGGCCACGTCCGCGAAGGTGGTGCGCCGCCCGGCCTCCGCGGTGACCGGCTTGGGCGGGGCCTTGCGGCCGAGCGCCCCGCCGCCGATCCCGCCGGCCATCCGCCGGGCGAGCAGCACCCAGACCAGGATCAGCAGCAGCATCGGGGCCAGCGAGATCAGCAGGTTGGCGAGGAAGCTGCGCTGCTGGACGACGGGCTCGGCGGTGACCTCGACGCCCTGCTGCTGGAGGGTGGTCCAGAGGTTGTCCCCGGCGAAGACCGGCCGCTGGGTCTCGAAGTCGGTGTACGTCCCCTTGCCGCCGTCCGGCTTCGGCTCGGCGTTCTTGAGGGTGCCCTCGATCGAGTCGCCCTTGGAGTAGATCTTGGTGACGTTGCCCTTGTTCAGCTGGTTGTTGAACTCGGTGTAGGAGATCGTGGTGGCGCCGCCGGGGCCGAAGAAGGACAGCAGCACGTCGCTGATCAGGAACACCACGAGGGCGGTGAGGACGAGGCCCAGCCAACCGCCGGGCATCTTGCGCCGCGGGGGCGGCGGGGGCGGGGCACCCTCGGATCGCCACGGCTGGTCCGGGGTCTGGCGCGGCGGCACGGGATCAGTCACCCATCGGACAATACGGACATCTGCTCGGCTCCTCCAACCGCAACGCCGCGCCGTCCGCCCCGCCCGGACGCGGGCCCGGACGGTGGAGAGACCGGCGGAGAGACCGGCGGAGAGAACAGCCCTCAGGACGCCGGACGGACCCCGGGCGGAGGACCCGCCCCGCCGGATCAGCCCCGTTCCTCCGCGGCGGCCGAGCCCGGCCACTCCTCGGCGGTCAGCGCGAACCGCTCGTGGTCCCGCCAGGAGCCCTGGAGGAACAGCATCCGCGGGGTGAACCCCTCGTGCCGGAAGCCCAGCCGCTTGGCCAGGGCGATCGAGCGGTCGTTGTCCGGCTGGACGTTGATCTCCAGTCGGTGCAGCCCGAGCCCGCCCTCCGACTGCGTGGCGAAGCAGCGGTCCAGCACCAGCCGCAGGCCCTCGGTCATCCTCCCGGTGCCGGCGAACGGCAGGAACGAGTCGTAGCCGAGCGCGCCGTTGCAGAACCGGCCCATCACGATGTTGGCCACGTTGACCTTGCCGACCAGCCCGCCGGTCTCCCGGTCCACGATCAGGAAGGTCCGCAGGGCCGGCCCCTGGCGCTCCATCAGGTCGGGCAGCGCGTCCGGCTCCACCGGGTTCCACCGGCCGATGTGCTCGGCGGACCGCCGGACCGCCTCGGCGTACGCCACCTCGTCCCCGGCCCGCGGGGCCCTGATCGTCACTCGCATCGGACCATCATCTCGGATGACCATCGGGCATGCGAACGGCCCGCCACCCGGAGGCAACCGGGTGGCGGGCCGTTCAGTGCACGTCTCGGCGCACGTCTCCGTACGCGTCCGCTCCGTACGCGTCCGCCCTGTGCGCGTCCGCGGACCGCACGGAGTCCGGACGGACTACAGCAGGTCCTTGAACTCCTTGGGCAGCTCGAAGTCGGCCGGGCCCTTGCCCGCGCCGAGGCCGAACGCGCCGCCCTCGGCGGGCGCCTGGCCGCCGCCGGGGCCGAGCGCGCGGCGCTCGGCGGCCGCGGCCTCCTCCTGCGCCCGCTTCAGCGGGTTGCCGCTCTTGCGCTTGCCCTTCGCGGCCGGGGCCTTCTTGGCGGACTTCTTGCCGCCGCCGCCCATGCCCGGGATGCCCGGCATCCCCGGGACGCCCTTGCCGGAGGCCATCGCCGACATCATCTTGCGGGCCTCGAAGAACCGCTCGACCAGGTTCTTCACCTCGCCGACCTGGACGCCCGAACCCTTGGCGATTCGGGCCCGGCGGGAGCCGTTGATCAGCTCCGGCTCGGCGCGCTCGGTCGGGGTCATCGACTTGATGATCGCGCCGACCCGGTTGACGTCCTTGTCGTCGATGTTGTTGATCTGCTCGCGGATCTGGCCCATCCCCGGCAGCATGCCCAGCAGCTTGGAGATCGAGCCCATCTTCTGGACCTGCTCCAGCTGGGACAGGAAGTCGTCCAGGGTGAACTGCTTCGGACCGCCGCGCAGCTTGGCGGCGATCTTCTCGGCCTCGGCCTGCGAGAAGGTCTGCTCGGCCTTCTCGATCAGCGAGAGGACGTCGCCCATGCCCAGGATGCGCGAGGCCATCCGGTCCGGGTGGAAGGCGTCGAAGTCGTCGACCTTCTCGCCGTTGGAGGCGAACATGATCTGCCGGCCGGTGACGTGCGCGACCGAGAGCGCGGCACCGCCGCGGGCGTCGCCGTCGAGCTTGGAGAGCACCACACCGGTGAAGTCGACGCCTTCGAGGAAGGCCTGCGCGGTGGTGACCGCGTCCTGGCCGATCATCGCGTCGACGACGAACAGGACCTCGTCCGGGTTGACGGCGGCCCGGATGTCGGCGGCCTGCTGCATCAGCTCGGCGTCGATGCCGAGGCGGCCGGCGGTGTCGACGATGACGACGTCGTACTGCTTCTGCTTGGCGTACTCGATCGAGTCCCGGGCCACCTGGACCGGGTCGCCGACGCCGTTGCCCGGCTGGGGGCCGTAGAACGCGACGCCCGCGCGCTCGGCGACGACCTGCAGCTGGTTGACGGCGTTGGGGCGCTGGAGGTCGCAGGCGACCAGCAGCGGGGTGTGCTTCTGCTGCTTCAGCCAGTGGCCGAGCTTGCCGGCGAGGGTGGTCTTACCGGCACCCTGCAGACCGGCGAGCATGATCACCGTCGGGCCGCTCTTGGCGAACCGCACCCGTCGGGTCTCGCCGCCGAGGATGGCGATGAGCTCCTCGTTGACGATCTTGATGATCTGCTGCGCGGGGTTCAGCGCGCCGGAGACCTCGACGCCGAGCGCGCGCTCCTTGACCTGCTTGATGAAGGCCCGGACGACCGGCAGCGCGACATCCGCCTCCAGCAGCGCGATGCGGATCTCGCGGGCCGTGGCGTCGATGTCCGCCTCGCTCAGGCGGCCCTTGCCCCGGAGGTTCTTGAACGTCGCTGCGAGGCGATCGGAAAGGGTGTCGAACACGTCGTCGCGGGTCCTCTGCGGCATCGGTCTGAGTACGGTCGTCGCCCCCAAGGGTATCCGGCCGCCCCGGGGACGGTCTCCACCCGGGTTCGACCGAACCTCCGCGGGCCTCGGGAGCGGTCCCGGGAGCAGCCCGGCGGACGGCTCGGCGGACGGCTCGACGGACGGCCCGACGGACGGCTCGGCGGGACGGCTCGACGGACGGCCTCAGCCCAGCGCCGCCCGGACCGCCGCCGCCACCTCCCCGGCCCGCCGCGCGCCCAGCGGACGGCCCGCCGCGTCGGTCAGGTAGAAGGCGTCGACGGCCTCCGCGCCGAGCGTCGACACGTACGCGGTCCGCACCCGCACCCCGGCGCCGTCCAGCGCCCGGCCGATCCGGTGCAGCAGCCCGGGGGCGTCGTGCGCGCGCACCTCCAGCACGGTCGCGCTCGCCGAGGCCACCGGCGGCGCCACCGAGACCACCGGCGGCGGCACCGGGACGCCGCGCCGACGCGGGGCCGCCGCGTCGCGCTCGGCCAGCCGGCGGGCGACGTCCAGCGAGCCGTCCAGCGCCCGGCGCAGGTCGGCCCGGAGGCGGGCGGCCTCCGGCAGTCCGCCGAACTCGGCGGCCACCGTCCAGGAGAGCAGCAGCACCGGCCCGGCGCCGATCGGGTCCAGCTCGCGCAGGCCCGCCGAGCGGACCGCCAGCCGGTGCAGGGCCAGCACCCCGGCGACGGTGCCCAGCAGGCCCGGCCGGTCCGGGACGGCCAGCAGCAGCCGCACGCCCGTCGACCCGGCGCCGGCCGGCGGTGACGACGCCGGCAGCGACAGCGCCGGTCCACCGGTCCGGGCCGCCTCCACCGCCAGCCGCTCCTGCTCCGCGGTCGGCTCGCTCTCGGCGGCGCCGCGGCATCCGCCTGGCGCCCCGGACAGCCGGGCCGCCGCGCGGTCGGCCAGGGCGTCCACCAGGGAGGCCCGCCAGGCGCTCCACGCGGCCGGGCCGGTGGCCAGCGCGTCCGCCTCGGTCAGCGCCCGCAGCAGCTCCAGCCGCGGTACCGAGCCGACCGCCTTGGTGACGGCCTCCACGGTGGCCGGGTCGTCCGGGTCCCGCCGGGTCGCGGTGTCCACCAGGGTCAGGTGGTGGCGGACCAGCACCGCCAGGGTCTCCACCGAATCCGGGTCGAAGCCCATCCGCACGGCCAGGGCGCGGACGGCCGTCTCCCCCGCCTCGCTGTGGTCGCCCGGCCCGCCCTTGCCGATGTCGTGCAGCAGCGCGGCGACCAGCAGCAGGTCCGGCCGGGCCACCCGACGGGTCATCGCGGCGGCCCGCACCGCGGTCTCCACCAGGTGCCGGTCCACCGTCCAGCGGTGCACCGCGTTGCGCTGCGGGCGGCAGCGCACCCGCTCCCAGTCCGGCAGCAGCCGGGTGATCAGCCCCCGCGCCTCCAGCGCCTCCCAGACCGGCAGGCAGGCCTCGCCCGCGCCGAGCAGGGTGACCAGCTGCTCGCGCGCCTCGTCCGGCCAGGGCACCGGCAGCGGACGGCACTCCGCCGCCAGCCGGCGCACCGTCGCGTCCGCGAGGGCGAGGCCGTTCTGCGCGGCGGCGGCCGCGGCGCGCAGCGGCAGCACCGGGTCCGCGGCCGGGCGGGCACCCTGCGCGAGCACCGCCTCGCCGTCCTGCTCGACCACGCCCTCGGCGAGCGGCCGGCGCTCCACGGCGCCCCTGGCCGCCGCTCCCCCGGCCACCGCGACCGCGCCCCGTCCGGCGGCGAACGGGAAGCGCCGGTGCGGGCGGCGGCCCCGGCCCGACCGCGCGGCCAGCACCCGCTCCACCGACCGCCAGGCGACGTCGGAGGCGTAGGCGACGGTCCGGGCCGCCTCGTAGACCCCGCGCAGCAGGGCGTCGGCGTCCGGCGCGCCCAGCCGCTCGGCGACCTGGTCCTGGTCCTGCAGGGCGAGCCGGTCGGTGGCCCGGCCGGTCACCAGGTGCAGGGCGTCGCGGACGTCCGCCAGCCGGAGCCCGGCTGCGGCCAGGCCCTCCCGGGGCGCGTCGGCCAGCCAGCTCGCGGCGATCGCGCCGAGCGCCACGAGGTCCCGCAGACCGCCGCGGGCCTCCTTCAGGTCGGGCTCCAGCAGGAACGACAGCTCGCCGTGCCGCTCGGCCCGCTCCCGGCCCAGCTCGCGCAGCTCGGGCAGCCGCCGCGGGGCGCCCGCCCGCCAGTCGGCGAGGACGGCGGAGCGCAGCGCGGCGGTGAGCGCCGGGTCACCGGCCACGTGCCGGGCGTCCAGCAGGCCGAGCTGCGCCCTCAGGTCGGCGGCGGCCACCGACCTGGCCTCGGCCGGGGTGCGGACGGCGTGGTCGAGCGCGGCTCCGGAGTCCCAGACCGGGTACCAGAGGCGCTCGGGCAGGGTCGGGTCCAGCCGGCCCTCGTGCAGCAGCAGGACGTCGAGGTCGCTGCGCGGGGAGAGCTCGCCGCGCCCGTAGCCGCCGACCGCGACCACGGCGGCCCCGGCGGGGGCACCGGCCGCGGCGAACAGGCCGGCCAGCCAGTCGTCGGTGAGCGCGGACAGCGCGGCGCGGCGCCCCCGGCCGCCGGGGCCGGGGGCGGCGAGCAGCCGGGCCCGGGCGGCGGCGGGGCCGTCGGGGCCGGGGGCGTTGGCGGCGGGGCCGTCGGAGGCGG